>CACZAK010000019.1 GCA_902779075.1 uncultured bacterium
GGCGGTGGCCGCGCTCGCGAAGGGTGGCTTCGTCCTCTACACGGGCCCGAGCGCGAAGAGCGCGAAGTCGCACTTCAAGCCGGTCTACTGGTCCACGGGACATTTCAGGAGCGCGAACTCCGAACTCTCCACGCTGGGATATTCCATTCGCGCCGACCATCTCGCGCTGCGCGGATTCCCGACCGAGGACTGGGCGGACTGGCAGTGGTACAACCTCGTGGAAGGGGGCGTGAAACACGGTATTGCCGACTTGGTAGGATCGTTCGTCCCGCGTGACCGCGGCGGTCGCGGGGCGACCGCCCTACCGGCTTTTGATCCAATCATCCAGCCCGTTCCAGATCTGCACTATTCCACGCCGATGGGAATGCTCTTCGAGTTGAAGGTGGGAAATGGCCGCCTCATGGTGTGCGGGCTCAACCTTTCGGACAAGACATTGCCGGAGGTTTGCGCGATTCGTAAGAGTATCCTCTCGTACATGGAGTCGAAAGACTTCAATCCAACGGCAACCATCGAAATGGAAACATTCAAGGAGGCGTTCGCGCCGCAGGCGGCGTCGTCGAAAGTGCGTCCGGCGCAGTTCCGCGATGCGCCCGTCTACATCGCGGCGGCGGTGGAGCTGGACGCGGCGGAGCGGAGCGTTGAATGGAAGAAAACGCTCGACTTTGCTGAGATGAAGCAGGGCGGCTACAACGTCTCAGGAAAAGGCCGCTGGGGATCGTGGCGCGACAGCACCGGCTCGTTCTGGCACGGACAGAAGCTCGCCGTGACGCTGACGGACGTGAAGCCCGTCGTCGGGACGCTTTGGGTGCGCTTCCGCGACCCCAACCGTAATAACCGTTCCGGACGCGGTACGTGCGAGGGGCGTCCGTTTACGGTCCCGAAGCACCAGGATGCGAAGGACGGCATCTGGTGGGCGAAGCTCCCCGTGATGCGCGAGGATTTTCTCGATGGAAAGATAGAGCTTTCATGTCAGGCGACAACCGGTCCGAACCTGATGATCGACCGCATCGTTCTGACCGAGGACAAGTGAGCCATTTGCAAAACCTTTCTTGCTTTCGCTATTGGGAGATTGGGAGTTTCGGAGTTAAGGAGAATACTTTGCAAATTCTCCCATTCTCCAGGACTCCAAAACTCCCAATAGCGAAAGCAACGATCGGCTGATAGTGGCGGGTGGATTGCTGCTTGCGGCGTGGTGGGGCGTTTGATATAATCCTCGCTATGGAAAAGAAGATAGTTCTGTTGTTTGCCGCGTTCCTTGCGCAGGTTGCTGTCTCGAACAATCCGCCGGCGCTCACGCCCGACGAGCCGAGGGTCCTCAGAGATTGCAGTCTTTGGCTGGACGCCCGTGATGTCGGTAGATATAACCCGGATGGCGAGATGAAGTCAGGATGGAAAACGCGCTTTGGCCGGGCCATAGTTGATGCCGACAAGCCTTTTCTTCCGCCGATCCTTCGCTCTGACAGAGACGGACTGCCGTACGTTGATTTCGGCAAGTACTCAAGCGGACGCAACCTCACGCTCAACCCTCGACAGGAAGGAATCCGCACGGCGTTCGTCGTGGTGAAACTTTGTTCGGATCGCTACTGCCACTACCTGTGCGACAGCAAGGGCTACGATTTCCACCGTGGCGCGAACGGCGAGTACGCCTCGCGTGAATGGTCCCCGAAGATCGTGCGCATCTGGAACGGCACGAACGAGGTGTCCGACATCTACGGCGAGTTCCCGCCCACCGGCGTGACGCAGGTGTTCTGCATCGAAACTTCCGCGCCGTGCGCCTGCGACAGCCTTTCCGCCGACCGCATCTCGCAGTTTCACGAGCGGAGCGGCGGACGTGAACTGCGCGAGGTAATCCTCTTCAACCGCGTCCTTTCGGACGCGGAGCGGCTTGCTGTCTCGCGCCACCTCATCAAGAAATGGGACGTGAAGGAGGTCGCGTCTTCAAATTGCAATGTCTCGAAGGACTGGCAGCTGATCAAGCGCGACATCGACAACTGGAGCAGGCTGCCCAACAAGAAGACGAACGAGCAGGCGGAGAACATCCAGGCCTGCATCCTCCCCGGCGACACGGCCCCGCTCGTCGTGGCGCTTCGCCGCACGCGCGCGCTGCTCGACGACCTCTCCGCGTCGGTGGACCTCGCCGCCGAGCGCACGGAGTTCGCAGGTTACACATCGGATGCGTTCGCCGTGTTCGACGAGGAGTCCCGCGTTGCGCTCTTTATGCGGGTGATGGATCTCAACCGGCGCATCTCGCTCAAGAACCCGCTCCTGAAGGGAATCGACCGCCTCCTCTTCGTCACGCACGAGCCATGTGGCTTCAACGAGTGGCGCGATGGTTCGCACATGTGCGACCAATACTACGGTTTCCACGGCACGCAGAACGGAATCTCGCGTGGCGACGGACTGTACATCCTCGAAAACCCGTTCTCGGACAAGCCCGTCGCGCGCAACATCCTCGCAGGCAAGGTGATCGAGGAAGGTCCTTGGAAGGGCCAGACCCTCGACGGCTGCGCGATCATCTCGCCCGACATCGACTGGGACGGCAAGCGCATCGCATTCGCTGCCGTGAAGAACAACAGCAAGCTTGACAAATGGGAGGATGGCACGTGCTACCACGTGTTCACGTGCAACATCGACGGCTCGAACCTCCGCCAGCTCACCAGCGGACCGTGGAACGAGTTCGACCCGTGCTGGCTGCCGAACGGGAGGATCGTGTTCACCTCCGAAAGGCGCGGCGGATTCGTGAGATGTTCGGGGATGCGTCCCGTGCCGTCGTACACGCTGCACTCGATGTTTGCGGACGGCACCGACATCGTGCGCCTCTCGCACCACGAGACGAACGAGTGGCACCCCAGCGTGAACAACGACGGCATGATCGTCTACACACGCTGGGACTACGTAGACCGCGGCGCCGGCCAGGCGCACCACGCCTGGACGTGCTTCCCCGACGGACGCGACCCGCGCGAGGTGAACGGCAACACGCGCCTTCATGCCAACACGACGCCGAAGATGGAAATGAACGTGCGCCAGATCCCCGGCTCGCGTAAGTACATCGCCACCGCCACTCCGCACCACGGCTGGGCCGCGGGTTCGCTCATCATGATCGACCCGGCCGTGCCGGACGACGGCGAGATGAGCGCCGTGCGGCGCGTCACGCCCGAACAGGCGTTCCCCGAGAGCGAGCAGATCACGGGGAAAAACCGCCACAGCGGCTCCTACGCGACGGCGTGGCCGCTCAGCGAGAAGTACTTCATCTGCACATACGACGGCGACGCAAACGGCATGTACAACGTGCCGATGCGCGGCCGCCGCTACGCGATTACGCTGCTGGACGTCTTCGGCAACAAGACGCGTCTCTATTCTCATTCCACGATCTCGTGCCTCGACCCGATACCGCTCATGGCGCGCAAGATGCCGCCGGTGATTCCGCACAAGACGCTCGAGGGTAGGCCGGAAAAACCGGAAAATCCGGAAATTCCGGTGTTGCCCAAGACGGGCGAGATCGGCCTCGTCAACGTCTATGACACGCGCATTCCGTTCCCCACGAACGACGCGATCACGGCCTTGCGCGTGTGGCAGCTCTTCCCGAAGACGAAGCCCGTTCAGCAGCGCCCGTGGCTCGGCGCGGAGAATCGCCAGACGGGCCGCCAGTGCCTGGGTACGGTGCCGGTGGAGGCGGACGGCAGCGCGTACTTCACGGCCCCGGTGGGCGTGCCGCTCTTCTTCCAGGCGCTGCGCGCCGACGGCTGTGCCGTGCAGAACATGCGTAGCGACACGTACCTGCATCCCGGTGAGCGGCTTGTGTGCAGCGGGTGCCACGAGCCGAAGGAGAACGTGCGCCGCACCGCGCTCAAGAGCCTGCCAACCGCGATGCGTCGCGCGCCAAGCGCGATCAAGCCGGGTCCGGACGGCACCGCGCCGTTCAACTACCGGCGTCTCGTGCAGCCTGTCCTTGACGCGAAGTGCGTCTCCTGCCACGGCGAGAAGCGCGCACCCAAGGCGCCCGACCTGCGCGCCGGCGACTGGCGCAAGAACAAGTGGGGTTTCTCCACGAGCTGGAACAACCTCGTACACCGCACGAACTACTTCATCCGCGAGATCATCGAGGACGGACGCCGTGTGGACTGGGAGTTCTTCGAGCCCGCCTACACCACGCCCGGAAGGAACCTCGCCATCGGCGCACCGCTGAGGAAGATGCTGGACGCCGGCCACCATGGCGTGAAGCTCACGCCCGAGGAGCGCGAGAGGCTGGTAATCTGGATGGACTCCAACGGACAGTACATCGCGCACGACACCGACGCAGAAGCGCAGCGCGACGGGAAAATTGTCAAACCAATACTTGAATGAGTTTAGTTGATATGCGCGGCGATTTAGTGTATAATCTAACGCATGAAAATATCAGCAAACTTTTTTCTCTGCGGCGCAGTGGCGCTCGGAGTGTCGGCAACAGCGTGCGGCGCGTCGGTTGCGCCTGTCACGAACGCGAAGGCTCTAAAGTACAGCCCAATGATATTTGGGCACTTCATCGAGCACTTCGACACGCAGGTCTACGGCGGACTCTTCTGGCCGGGGCACAGGCTCTCGGATGAAGATGGTTTCCGCAAGGACGTGATCGAGGCCCTGCGCGAGATCAAGTGTCCGATCGTGCGCTGGCCGGGCGGGTGCTATGTCTCGGACTACCACTGGAAGGCCGGCGTGGGCCCGAACCGCCAGCCGATGTGGAACAAGGCGTGGGCGGTGGAGGATCCCAACACCTTCGGCACAGACGAGTACGTGAAGTGGTGCCGCAAGGTGGGCTGCGAACCGTACATCTGCACGAACGCCGGCACGGGCAGCGAAGAGGAGATGAGCGACTGGGTGGAGTATTGCAACCTCAACAGCGGCAAGTGGGGACGCCAGCGCATCGCGAACGGCTACCCGAAGCCGCACGACGTCATCTACTGGAGCGTGGGCAACGAGAACTGGGGCGGACACGAAATCGGCGCGAAGACCGTCCAGCAGTGGGGACCGCTCGTGCGCGAAAGCGCAAAGATGATGCGCGGAACCGACCGACGCATCAAGCTGCTCGCCGCAGCCCTGCCGGACGAAGGATGGACGCTTCCGCTGCTCAAGTCTGCGGGCTATCTTCTCGACTACGTCAGCATACACGGTTACTACGTGTCGGGCAAAGGCGACACGCCCTACCTCGCGTGCATGATGCGCACAGAGCGCCCCGAAGCCAGGATCCAGCGGACCATCAAGATTTTGGAAAAGGCCGGGTTCGGCGGCGGAAAGATCGCCATCGCCTTCGACGAGTGGAACCTGCGCGGCTGGTACCATCCAGGCCTCGGCAACTTCAAGCGCGGCGCGGTGATGGACTACGCGGCCCGTCGCCAGAACGATGTGGCCTCGTACTACACGATGGCGGACGCGCTCTTCTCCGCGTGCTTCATCAACACTTGCCTCCGCCACTGCGACATCGTGAAGATGGCGAACTTCTCGCCGGTGGTGAACACGCGCGGCGCGGTGTTCGTGCACGACAAGGGCATCGTGAAGCGCACGTCCTACCACGTGTTCTGGATGTACACGCATCTCCTCGAGGCAAACGTCGCGCCCGTGAAGGTGGACTGTGAGGCGCTTACGGACGGCAAGGCGAGCGTGCCGGTGCTCGATGCCGTGCTTACGGTATCTGATGACGGAAAGCGCCGCGTCCTCGCGGTCGTCAACAAGTCACCGGATAAGGCGGTGCCGCTCGATGTGTCGGCACTTACGGCGGGCGCGTGGCGCCCGCCCTACCAGGCGACGGTTCTTGCCGGCGCGTCGCCGAACGACTACAACGACATCGGCGCGGAGAACCGCGTCGTGCCCGTCAAGACGACTTACGATGTGAAGGACGGCAAGGTCACGCTTCCGCCGCACTCGCTCAGCTGCATCGTGCTGTAAGGGAACAGCCAGCATTGAAAACCCCAAAAAAGGAGATAACATGTACGACAAACTCTGCGTAAACGCCCGTTCGATGCCGTTCTGGTGCGTCGCCAACCCGCTGGGGGATCCGTTTGGCGGATCCGTCCAGCCCAAGCCCGACTCGCTCGACGTGGCGAAGATGCTCGCCAAGGCGTGCAAGGAAGGCCTCATCGAGATGACCAGCACGCACGACGACGACCTCGTGCCGTGGGATCCGGAGCATCCCGAGGACGACCTCAACCCGAAGAGCGAAGTGTACAAGAAGCTCCGCGAGATCAAGAAGATCCTCCGCGACGGCGGTCTGAAGGTGAACATGGTGACGTGTTCCCTGCACGGCAACAAGATCTTCCGTGCCGGCGGCCTCACGAACCCCGACCCGAAGATTCGCGCGCTTGCCGCAAAGAAGGTTGAGCGCACGCTGCGCATCGGCAACCTCCTCGGCGCGAAGCACTACACCTACTGGGTTGCGCGCGACGGTTTCGAGGTGTACGCGAAGACCGATTTCGCGCATGTCTACGACTGGTTGGCGGACGGCCTCAACCACGTGACGGACTACATCGCGAAGATGAAGTTCACGAACTACAAGGGCGCCACCGTGGAGCCGAAGCCGAACGAGCCGCGCGGCGCGATGTTCCTGCCCACGAGCGGACACGCCGTCGGGTTCATCATGACGCGCCTCAAGAAGCCGGAATTCTGGGGCGTGAACCCGGAGCTTCTCCAGCACGAGGGCATGACGCTCCTCAACTCCGTCCTGACGGTCTCCTACCTCTGCGCCACTAAGAAGATGAAGTTCCTGCACTTTGGCTCGCAGATCAAGGGGCAGTTCGACGACGACTTCCCGCCGCTCGTCGGCCCCGAGGGACTCAAGGAGACGGTGTGGATGTTCAAGGCTCTCGCCGACTGCGGCTGGAAGGGCGTTGTGGAGTTCGACTGCCATACGATGCGCTCCGAAGGCTCGCCAGAGAACAGCGCGGACGCGCAGTGGCGCTTCATCAAGAACTGCTCGGCGGCCGTGGACATCTGCGTGGAGCTCGCCTCGCGCCTGAAGCCCGCGAAGAAGGGCCTTAACGACACAGAAGCCGAACTTGCCGCCATTAGGCAGCTCTGCAAGGCCTGATACACGCGATGGACAAGGTGAAAGAAGGTAGGCTCAGGTCGCTTGACGCCCTGCGCGGATTCGACATGCTGTTCATTTGCGGTCTGTCCGGGCTGATCGTCAAGATCTGCACGCTGTATGGCTCGCCCACGGGATGGCTCGCAACGCAGATGAAGCACGTGGCGTGGGACGGGTTCGCCCACCACGACACGATCTTCCCCCTGTTCCTCTTCATCGCCGGCGTCACGTTCCCGTTCTCGCTGGCGAGGCAGCAAGCGGACGGACGGAGTACGTGGAAGATATGGCTGAGGACGCTGAGGCGCGGGCTAGTGCTCGTCCTGCTCGGGATGGTGTACAACGGACTGCTCAAGTTCGACTTTGCCCACCTCAGGGTCTTCAGCGTCCTCGGGAGAATCGGTCTCGCGTGGATGTTGGCGTCGTGGATCTGGATGTTCTTCGGTACGCGCATGCGCATTGCGTGGCTGGTGGCGATTCTTCTCGGCGCCGGCGCTCTCTCCGCGTATTTGGTGGCACCGGACTTCCCCGACGCGTCGCCGTTCACGAAGAATGGCAACATCGCCTGCTGGTTCGACAGGACGTATTTCGCGAAACATTCCTACTCGAAGTTGTATGACCCGGAGGGACTGCTCTGCACGATTCCGGCAATTGCGACGGCGCTCCTCGGCATGTTTGCAGGTGCGTTCATCCGCTGGGAGCGCGAGGGCCTGACGGGGAACAAAAAGACGCTGTGCCTGTTCGGCGCCGCAGCCGTGCTGGGTGTCGCCGCGTATACGTGGGGACGCGTCCTGCCCATAAACAAGTCTCTGTGGTCCAGCACCTTCGTGCTTGCCGCAGGGTCGTACTCCTTCGCCGTGCTCGCGCTGTTCTACTGGATGGCGGACGTCATGGGATGGTACCGCGGGATGTTCTTCTTCGAGGTGGTGGGGCTTAACTCCATCACGATCTACATGGCCCAGAGGCTCATCGACTTCGACCGTGCGAACAAGTTCCTCTTCAGCGGAGTGGCCTCGCTGTTTCCCTCGAAGGAGGCTTCAGCCGTAGTGCTTGCGGCGGGGTACGTGGCCGTCGTGTGGCTTTTCCTCTACTTCCTTCACCGCCACAAGGTGTATTTGAAGGTGTAGACAAATGACAGTCAGTCCAACGCTGTTTGACGAGAGAGACAGAAAAACCTAAAACAATTTCAAACCCTAAAGGAAAGTAGGTCAACAAGTATGAAAAAACCATTGTCAGTAGCCATCGCGGCATGTGCGCTGGCTGCATCGGTCTTCGCGGCGGAATCCGCTGCGGCGGCCAAGAAGGTACTGGTGTTCAGCCGGTGCGAGGGATTCAACCACAGGGCGTCGATCGCTGCGTGCAAGCAGAAGATGGCGGAGGAGGCGAAGAAAGGCGCGTTCACCGTCGACTTCTCCGACGACTACGCCGCGTTCAAGATCGAGAACCTCCTCAAGTACGACGCGGTCGTGTTGAACAACACGACGTGCCTCAAGACGAAGAACAACCCGCATGTGGCGCCGGCGATCTGCTCGTACGTGCGCTGGGGCGGCGGCCTCTGCGTGATCCACGCGGGTGCGGACAACTTCTACGACGCGCCCGAGTGCTCCCACCTCGTGGGTGGCCGCTTCGACGGCCATCCGTGGGGCGCGGGCGGCACGTGGGCGTTCAAGGTCGAGGACCGCGAAAGCCCGCTCACCGCGCCGTTCAAGGGGTTCGCCGACGGCAAGTTCAAGCGTAGCGACGAAATCTACCAGCAATCGTCTCCGTTCTACGACCGCTCGAAGCTCCACATCCTCATCTCGCTTGACCTCTCCGATCCCGTCACGGCGGGGCGCAAGGGCCAGAAGCGTGCCGACAAGGACTTCGCCGTTTCGTGGATCCGCCGGTACGGCAAGGGCCGCGTGTTCTACACCACCTTCGCGCACGACGACCGCGCGTGGAAGGCGGAGGATACGCGCGCGCACATCTTCGCCGGCCTCGCCTACACCCTCGGCACGCTGAAAGCAGACGATACCCCGCCCTGCGCGAAGTGCTGCAAGGAACGGAAGTGCTGCGAGACGAAGAAGTGCTGTCCGTTCTATCTTCCTTCGCTCGAAGAATGCGCGGCGGACGCGTTGGACAAGCCCAGCACCAACGCCTGCTGCCGCGCTGCGCGCATGAACCGTCTCGGCGCGGCGTTCGGCCGCGCCGTCGAGAAGGGCGAGGCGAAGGCCGCCGCGCCGCTCGCGCGCCGCGTGTTCGACAAGCGCGACCTTCCCGACACCCTCCGCGCCACGGCGGCGCGAGTGCTGCTCGCGGCCGACCCCGCCACGTTCAACGAGGTGCTGGCCGACAAATCTAAGAACGTGCGCCAGGCTGCGTTCGGCCTTGGGCTCGCGATTCCCCCGTCGTCCTTTGCGAAGGCTCTTCCCGGTGCGACGCCGTGCCTGAAGCGCGCCATCGTGGCGCATCTCGCGCAGGTGGGCGCGAAGTGCTGCAAGAAGGCTGTGGCGGATGTGACGTCCGATGCGGACGAGGCGACTGCTGCGGCGGCCACGGTCGCGCTCGGCACGCTCGGCTGTGCGGAGGACGTTCCGCTCTTTGTCAGTCTCCGCGCGCGCGGCGGCGCCGTGGGCGCGGCGGCGGATGAGGCGCTTGCCGAAATCCCCGGTGCGGGCGACACGATCTTCGACCTCGCGGCGTCCGACAAGGCGATGTTCGCCGTGGCGGCGAAGCGCGCCGAGACGAAGTTGCTTCCGCGCTGGAAGGCGTTCATCGCCGCAGACGACACCGCGACGCGCAAGGCCGCGTGGCGGGCGTTCGGGAAGATGTCGTCGGATGCCACCGAGGCTGCCGCGCTCGCCTGGTTCGCGGAAGTGAAGGACGGCGAGGCGTCGACCGCCGCAACCGTGATCTGGAGCGCGCTGAAGTCCAAGTCGGCCGACGCGCGCACGGCGGCAATCGTCGATCTGTGGAAGAAGGGCTCGCCTGCCGCACGTGCGGAGGCCGAGGAGCTGCTCGCCCGCGCAAACGGGCTCGGCGCGTTCGACACGTGGAGTGCGCTGGCGTCGGACGCCACCTGTGGCAAGGCCGCGAAGGCCGCCTACGTGGCGCTCGCGAAGAAGGTCGCGTCAGGTGAAGTGTCCGCAAAGATTCCCCCGAAGAACAACTGGACGGGCGTGGCGTCGAAAACCTCTGGCAAGGACGTGGCGCAGAAGGCTTACGACGGCAAGGCCGACACCCGCTGGACCAGCGGGATGAACACGAAAGGCGCATGGTACACGCTCGATTTCGGTGCTCGCATATTCGTTGATTCGGTGACGCTGGACACCACTAAGTCTCCGCGTGACACGCCGGCGGGATGCGACGTGTTCGTGTCGAATGACGGCAAGACTTGGGAGGGGCCCGTGACCTCGTGCGACGACAAGACGTCGAAGACCACCACGTTCAAGATCGGGCGTTCGACCCGGCACCTGAAGTTCGTGGCGCTGGAGTCGCGTCCGCACCTCCACTGGTCCATCCACGAGATTGACGTCAAGGCGGGCATGGATCCCGCTCGCATCGAAAAGATCAGGAAAACGGCAGAGGCATTTGAGAAGGAGGCCAAGTAATGAAGAGCGTTAAGAAGCAGATCGTCGTTTCGCGCAGGGGATTCCTCGCGGCGGGCGCGGGGTTCGGGTTGTTTAACCTCGTCCCAGCGTCCGTGCTGGGCGCGAACGCGCCGTCTAACACGGTGACGATGGGCATCATCGGCGCGGGCGGGCAGGGCATGGGGAACATGCGCTCGTTCATGGGCCTTCCGGACGTGCGCTTCCTCGCCGCGTGCGACGTGAGCCGTACGAAGCGCGAGCGCGCGAAGAAGCAGATTGACGAGAAGTACGGTACCAAGGACTGCGCCATGTACCTTGACTTCCGCGAGCTCTGCACGCGCACCGACATTGACGCCGTCCTCCTCGCGACGCCCGACCACTGGCACGCGGTGATCGGCGTGTTCGCCGCGAACTGCGGCAAGGACATCTTCGGCGAGAAGCCGTTCACGCACGACCTCCGCGAAGGGCGCGCCCTTGTGCGCGCGGTGGAGCGCAACGGCCGCGTGTGGCAGACGGGCAGCTGGCAGCGTTCGAGCGGCGAGATGCGCCGCGCCGTGGAGCTCGTGAAGAACGGCCGCATCGGCAAGGTCGTGCGCGTGGAGGTGGGGCTCCCCGGCGGGAACAGCACGCACCTCAAGAACCGCATCGGCGTGCCGGGCGCGAAGGTGCCCGACGGCCTCGACTGGAACTTCTGGGTGGGACCTGCGCCGGAGCGTCCCTACGAGGGCGTGTGCGACTGGGACTGGCGTTGGGTGTCCGACTGGGGCGGCGGACAGCTCATGGACTGGATTGGCCACCACGGCGACATCGCGCAGTGGGGGCTTGGCACGGACCTGACGGGACCTGTGTCGTTCGAGGGCTGGGGCGACAACTACGGCAGGGGTATCTTTGACACGCCGCAGCGCTACCGCGTGGAGTGCGAATACGCGAACGGCGTGAAGATGACCGTCGCGGGCGGCGTCAACGGCATCCGCGGCGGCACGAAGTGGATTGGCGAGAACGGTGACTGGGTATGGGTGAACCGCGGCCGGTACGAGGCGTCTTCGCCGGCGATCTACAACAGCCGTCTCGAACCGGGCGAGATTCGCCTGAAGAGCCCCGGACACTGGCGTCAGTTCATCGACTGCGTGAAGAACCGCGCCACCACGATTACCCCGGCCGAAGTCGCCCACCGCTCCGCGAGCATCGGGCATCTCTGCCGCGTGGCGATCGATACGGGCCGGAAGATCAAGTGGGACCCCGCCAACGAGCGCATCGTGGGCGACGCCTGCGCGGAGAAGCTCCTGCAGCGTCCCATCCGCGCACCGTGGAAGCTCGTGTAATAAAAGGAGCAGTGAGGCGACATGGCAATCTTGCGAGGATTCTTTCTCGGCGGCGCATTGGCCGTCGTGCTTGGGGCAAGACTTGCCCATGCCGCGGCACTGCCATCCGAGGCGCATCTAAGGTACCATGACCGCGAGATAATCGCGCTGGTATGCTGGGGCCTCAACCCCTACACGGGGCAGGAGTGGGGATTCGGCAACGTGCCGCCGTCGAAGATCACGGCGAAGAAGCTTGATCCTGCGCAATGGGCGAGCGCCATGAGGGCGGCGGAGGTTTCCTGCGTCGTCCTCGTGGCCAAGCACCATGACGGATTCTGCCTGTGGCCATCCCCGCTCAACAAGGACTACTCCATGTCCGCAGTGCCCGCGCCGAACACGGGGCGCGACCTCGTGCGCGAGCTTGCGGACGCCTGCCGCGAGCGTGGCATGAAGTTCGGAGTGTACCTCTCGCCATGGGACCGTCATCAGGGCTCCTACGCCACGCCCGCGTACGTCGACTACTTCTTTGCGCAGTGGAACGAGTTGCTCGACAACTACGGCGAGATAAGCGAAATCTGGCTTGACGGCGCGAACGGGGGAACCGGCTGGTACGGCGGAGTTAACGGCGACAAGGGCGAAAGGCGCTCCATTCCGAAGGACTACTACCGTCTGGGCGAGCTTCTTCAGATAATGCACAAGAAGCATCCGCTCGCGATTGCGTTCGGCGGCGGCGGCGAGTGGTCGTCGAAGTGGTGCGGCAACGAGAGCGGAGTATGCCCCGAGACGTGGTGGTGCGCGCAGAAGGGCAAGGGCGGCGAAATGCACTGGCTGCCTTCAGAGACGGACTTCCCGCTGCGCCGCGGATGGTACTGGCATAAGAACGATAAGCCCAAGTCGCTCGCGCGTCTCGTGAAAATCTACTACGAATCCGTTGGACGCGGCTCGGTGATGGACATCGGCATTGCGCCCGACACCGAGGGACAGGTCTGCGCTGACGACGTAAAGCGCCTTGCGGAGTTCGGCGAATGGGTTCGCGACTTCAACTCGCGGGACTTCGCGAAGGACGCCAAGGTGACTGAATGCCGCGACGGAAACAAGCTGGTGATTGAAATCGCCCTGCCCGTCGCTGCGGAGTTCAATTGCGTGGACATCAAGGAGAAAATCGCCGAAGGGCAGAATGTAGCATCATTCACGGTCGAGGCACCCGATGGCGAGGGCTGGCGCACCGTTGCGCGCGGCACGACAATCGGCCACCGCCGACTTGCACGTATCCCGCTCGCGAAGTACGGACGCATCCGCGTGACGCTCGAAGGTATCGCGAAGCCGCAGGTGTTTCCGGTCGCGCTGCGTCGCGGAAGGGAAATCGCCGGCGAAGTCCTGCGTGCCCCTGACACTTACGGCAAGACGGGATGGCGGATTCTAGGCGAGACTTGTGCCGCGCCGCGCAACGCCCGTAACGCAATAGACGGAAGCTATCATACCCTTTGGCATTCGCATCCTGCCGGTTCCGCTCCATTGCCGCCGCCGCAGAGCTTCACGGTGGATTGTGGACGCGAACTGCTGATGCATGGTTTCGACTACACGCCGCGCATGGATGGCTGTCGGCACGGCATGGTCGACGGCTACGAGTTCTACGTCTCTGCGGACGGCAAGTCGTGGACTAAGGCCGCAGCCGGCGAATTCGGCAACATCGCGGCGAATCCCGTCCGCCAGCGCGTCACGTTCGAGAAACCGACGAAGGCCCGCTATTTCCGTTTCACGGCTACGCACGCGGTGGGCGCGAACGACCGCGTTGCCGTCGCCGAGATAGACATTTGGTGATGTTGTCCGCGCACGGACAGTGACCTTTACACTTCGAGGAGGCAAAGGAAAGTTGAAATGACGTTTTTCCGGTTGTTCTTCCTCTTGGTTGGTCCGATCTGCGCCGCAGTGGCGTACAGAACTGTCGTGCGCACGCTTCGGCTTGAGCGTGCATGGAGCCACGCGCTCGTCATCGCGCTTCTGCTCTGTTCGCTCAAGTTCACGTGGTTTGCTCTTTTCGGCGGCCACATTTTTCTGCCAGAATTGCCTGTCGGAGTGATTTACGCATTGTCCGTATGCTACGACTTCGTACTCGTGCTGACGGTTCTAGGCGTAGTCTGGGCGGTTGGGAGGTGGGTTGTGCGGCGCGCGCGGGGCGCGCGCCCTACCGGAGGGCCGGACCTCTCGCGCCGACGCATGGTGGCCGGAGCGCTTGCGTGCGTGGCGGCTGGTACTGGCGCGAAAGCCGTGCATAACGGATTCCGTCTGCCCGACATAGTGGAGGTGACGCTGGAGTTCCCTGACTTGCCGTCCGCCTTCGACGGCTACCGCGTGGCGCACCTTTCGGACCTGCACGTAAGCGCCGCCGCGCGCGCGGAGAGGACGGCTGGCGTGGTGCGTCTTGTAAATGCGCAGTCCCCCAACCTAATTGCCATCACCGGCGATCTAGTGGACGGTACCGCGTCCCGGCGTCTTGACGACGTAGCCCCGCTCGGGAAACTGCGTGCGGCGGATGGCGTGGTGGGCTGTACCGGCAACCACGAGTATTTTTCGGGGTGGGGGGCCTGGCGCGTCATCTTTCGCAGTCTCGGCATACGCATTCTGGAAAACGAACGCGTGGTCGTGCGTCGCGGCGAAGAGTCGCTGGCCATCATCGGAATAAACGACCCAGTGAGCCACGATTCCGACATCAGGATTGCGTCCGACATGGTGCCGGACGGGGCTTTCCGCATACTGCTTGCGCACCGTCCCACGCACCTTGCGGAACATACGGCGTGCGGCGTGCGGCTGCAGCTTTCCGGACATACGCACGGCGGCGCCGTCATTGGCCTCGACCGGCTCGTGGCGCGTGCCAACGAGGGACACGTGCGCGGACTCTACAGTGAGCATGGCATTGCTCTCTATGTCAATTCGGGCACCGGACAGTGGGCGGGTTTCCCCTCTCGCCTCGGCGTTTCCCCGGAAATCACTATAATCACGCTGCGCCGGACGCGCAGAGAGCTCTCAGAAAAAACAACTACAGGAGGAACACAGCAATGAATATGTCAAGAAGAGGTTTTATAGCAGGCACATTTGCCGCTACGGGTACTATGGCGATTGCCAACGGCAAGGCCGTGCCAGCAATGGCCGGAGGATCGCCAAACGTGTCGTTCGGAGTGTTGAGCGACGTACATCTCGAACGGCGCGGCGACGAGGACACGCTGATCAAGGCGCTTGAGTATTTCCGCGACAACGGCGCAGACGGCGTGTTGATCGCAGGCGACATCGCGAACACCGGGCGCATCGAGCAGATCGAGCGAGCGGCCAACTGTTTCTGGCGCGTGTTCCCGAACGGCAAGGCACCGGACGGACGCCACGTGGAGCAGCTGTGGGTGTACGGCAACCACGACGTTTGCGGCTGGGGCTGGCACAAGGGCAAGGACGAAGCCTTCCTCAAGTCCACGGCAATCAACTACGGAAACAACCGCGCCGAGGTGTGGGAGCGCATTTTCCACGAGCCGTACCGCCCTATCTGGGCCAAGACCGTCAAGGGCTACACGTTCATCGGCGCGCACTGGGGGAACGAGAAGGACCTCGACGCCTTCCTACAGGCGAACGCCGGAAAGCTCAACCTCCGAAACGGCAAACCGTTCTTCTACACGCAGCACCCGCATCCGGGGAACACCGTTCAGGGGCCGTGGGCGTGGGGCAACGACGGGGGAGTTTCGACGCGCGCGCTCGAGAAGTTTCCCAACGCCGTGGCGTTCTCCGGCCACTCCCATTACTCCATCACAGACGAGCGCTGCATCTGGCAGGGAAAGTTCACGTCGGTCGGCACGGGCTCGCTCAGGTACATCTTCTCGCAGTACTGGCGCGACAACGGAGAGGACCACAGCGGCATAGTCAAGCAGATGAGGATACTGCCCGAGGGCACGGGACGGCAGGGAATGCTGGTGAAGGTGTACGACGACCGCATGGTGTTCGTGCGGCGAGAGTTTGTTTATGGCGAAAGCCTCGGGCCGGACTGGGTCGTGCCGCTCGACGGCTCACACGCATTTGCATTCGAGCCTCGCGCCGCTAAGGCGGTTGCGCCCGCGTTTGCGCCGGGCGCGAAGGTGGAGGTGTCGCGCGCGATGGGCAAGAACCGTCGCGGCAAGGAGACCGACCAGATCACGGTGCGCTTCCCGGCGGCGAAGCCGAGCGCGACGTCGCGTGTCCACGACTACGAGGTGACAGCCCTCGCATACCATGAAGACGTTGACTACCCCGTGGCGACGAAGCGCGTCCTCTCCGAAAGCTACTACCTGCCGCCGACACGCGAGGCGAAGTCCGGGCACATCGTGTTCGCGGTCTCGGAACTGAAAGGAGCGGCGGAAGTCCGTTTTGCGGTGCGTCCGCTTGAGTGCTTCGGGCGCAAAGGCCAGGAAATCTTTTCTGAAATGCAGCAAATCCCCAAGCAAATAGAGGTGAAAAAATGAACACGACGAATAAATTCTCCGCATTCGCGTCAAGGTGCGTTGCGGCGCAGCTGGCAGTTCTTGTCCTCGCCACGCAGGGAGGAGAACTCCCGAAGGCGCGCGAGCGCGTTTTCCCGCTGTCCCAGATTCGCCTCACTGGAGGTCCGCTCAAATGGCAACAGGAGCAGAACCGGGAGTACCTGCTCAGGCTCGACCCCGATCGACTCCTGAGCCGCTTCCGCCTGGAGGCCGGCCTGAAGCCGAAGGCCGAGCCGTACAACGGCTGGGAGTCGCCGAAGTTCTGGCTGGACCTCGCGGGACACATCCTCGGCTTCTACATGGCCGGCGCGTCGATGACAGTTGAGGCGACGGGTGACGAGGAGCTGAAGCGCCGGCTCCTCTACATCGTCGACGAACTCGACGCCATCCAGAACGCGCACGGCGACGGCTACGCGCTCGCCGCGCGGGACGGGCGCAAGGTGTTCAACGAGATCGCGTCAGGAAAGATCAACGTCAAGATCAACCCCAAGACGGAATACGGCGCGTTCATCAACAACCGATTCGAGCCGATCTACACGCTGAACAAGGTGCTGATCGGACTCTGGCGCATCCACGTGGCGACGGGCAGCGACAAGGCGAAGCGCGTGTTCCTGCGCCTCTCCGACTGGTTCGGCAACGCCGTCGTCGAGAAGCTGGACGACGCGCAGCTGCAGAAGGTCCTCGACTGCGAACACGCCTCCCTGCCAGAGACGTTCGCGGTCGCCTTCACGATGACTGGCGACGAGAAGTACAAGCGCTGGGCGCGCCGTCTCTGCCACGAGCGCATGCTCGCGCCGCTCGCGGACGGCAACGCCGCTCACCTCAACTTCCACCACGCGAACAACGAAATCCCCAAGTACACCGGTTTCGAGCGCGTGTACCGCATCACGGGCGAGGAGAGACTGCACCGCGCGATGGTAAACGCCAACCGGGCGTTCATCTACGATCACGCCTGGGCGAACGGCGGCAACTCGCACCGCGAGCACCTCTTCCCCAAGGCCGACTTCGAGAAGAAGCTCTTCATGGACGGTGGTCCCGAATCCTGCAATTCCGTGAACCTTCTGCGTCAGATCGAGGCGCTGTTTGAGACGGAGCCGTCGCCCGACAAGATCGACTTCTACGAGCGCGTGCTCTTTGACCATCTGCTCTCCACGCATGATCCGATCCTTGGACGCACGATCTACTACACGCCGCCGAAGCCCGGTGCGTCGCGTACGTACTCCGACGAGTTCGACTCCATGTGGTGCTGCACCGGAACGGGGTTCGAGGCACCGGGCAAGTACGGGCAGATGGTGTTCACCCACGCGCCGGACGAAAGCGCGGTGACGGTGCAGCTCTTTGCGCCGGCGACGCTCGACTGGAAGGCGCGCGGCGTGACGCTGCGCCAGGAAACGGCGTTTCCCTACGGCGAGACCGCGTGCGTGAAGGTGGAGGCCGTCGGGAAGGACCCGAAGTTCACGGTCAAGGTGAGACGTCCCGCCTGGGCTGGTGGAGACTTTAGGGTGTATGTGAATGGGGTGACAGCAAGCGTACAACAGCAAGATGGTAGGGCGGTTTCGATGAAACCGCCGCACGTCGTCTCCATCACCCGCGAATGGAAGGCGGGCGACCGCATCGACATCGAGTTCCCGATGTCGCTACGCGCCGAGTTCCTGCCTGGTTCGAAGAAATACATCGCTTTCTTCTACGGTCCGACGCTGCTCGTGGGCGATCTCGGGAGCGAGGGCTTGAAGCAGGGCGACTACTTCGCGCATCCGCCAGCGTCCAACACGTCGAGCTGGAGACTCGGCAAGCCGCTTCCGATGCCGCAGGTCCCAGCGTCCGCCGCGACCGATCCCGCGGGCTGCCTGGAGCGTACGATCGGCGGCGCAATCGCGTTCCACCTCAAGGGAAGCGACATCCTCCTCAAGCCCATGTACGACCTCCACTTCAGCCGTTACACGATGTATTGGCGTCTTGCCGACCCGGCGGAGGAGAAGGCGTTCGCCGAGGCGACCGCGAAGGAGAAGGAGCTTGCCGGGCGCGCGGTCGATTCCGTCAAGATCGGCGACGCCGCGAACGAGAAGGCGCACGGCCTTGCAGGAGAGAAGACCGAATCCGGTCCGGGGCTTTATGGCGAACACAACGAATATCGCTGGCGCCACGCCCAGAGCGGCGGCTTCTTCGCATACCGCCTCGCGGTTGGCGACGCGCCTGGCGGGCGCACGCTTGTGGCGAAGTACCTTGCCCGCGAGCGCGGGTCGCGTACGTTCGACGTGTTGGTGGATGGCGTGAAAATCCACACCGAGAACCTGATTGACAACAAGAAGCCCGCGTTCGTATTTACCGCGATGGTGATTCCGCAGGAACTGATCGCGGGGAAGAAGGATGTCGAGGTACGTTTCGTGCCGAAGAAGGGCAACACGGCTGGTGGGCTTTTCGGCCTCTGGCTTGTGAAATCCTCTTCGGCACCGGTTGACTGGTTGGACAAATCGGGTCATGGCGAATATGTCGTAGCCTTAGACAAGGCTGGCGGTGAAGGCTGGAAGAGCGTGGCACTCGCGCTTGGGCGCAAACACGGTGCGATGGTCATGCAGTACGATGGAATGGAAGGGTTGGTCGGTGTCCTCGCGGAGTTGAGGAAGATAAAGCCCAAATACGTATGCTTTGTCGTTCCGCCGGAATCGGCAGGGCGCAAGTTCATCATGGTGGCCTACTGTATGATGCGCGCAATCGACGACGATCCGTACGGGGACGCGATCTGGGGCGTCATCACGGGATACAGCGCGGCGGACGGCATGAAGATCGTGAAGGCGCCGTTGCACCGCGAAATCCGCTCCTTCGCGACGAGCATGGGCGGCGATAATGCGCTGGATAATTGGGAATCGGGATTCGCCTCCGACGAACGCACTGCGGACAACTTCTGGATGAAGCGTCTCGGCGGAGCGAACGAGAAGGTCGCGACGGGCGGCAACATCGCGAAGACGCTCGCCGATGCGTTCAACACGATACCCGTCGACTATTTCGTGACAAGCGGACACGCCCGCGAGCGCAACTGGCAAATTGTCTACAACCAGAACAAGGGTATGCTCGTCCATACTGCGGAAGCCGGTCTCCAGTTCGTCGAGCCGGACGGGAAAACTAGGCACAGCCTGACGAACGCCTCGCTCAAGGTGTACATCGGCGCGGGGAACTGTCTGATCGGGCACGTCGACCGGCGCGACTGCATGGCGACCGCGTGGATGCATACGGCAGGCGTCGAGCAGTTCGTGGGTTACACGGTTCCGTCGTGGTACGGATTCATGGGATGGGGTGTGAAAGGACTTCATGAGGAGGGGCGCTATTCGCTCGCAGAGGCCAGGTATCTTGAGAACGAGCGGCTGCTCTGGGCGAAGACGCGGAAACACAAGCCGATGGACGAAAAGGGCCTGGGCTACGACCGGGACGTGTTAGCGTTCTACGGCGATCCTGCCCAGCGCATCATGTTTCCAAAGGACAATACGCCCTACAATGTGGTCGTGAAGGGCGATGCCGTCCGCATCTCGTTCACCTGCGATTGCTCCTTCGCACCCCTGGATGACGCACGAGGTGCGCGTCCGGTCATGGCACTTCTCGACGCGCCGCCGCCTGGGAACACGCTCCTCGGCGCGGATGGCAAGGAAGTGGCGGAGTCCGTCGTCACGGAACGCTTCATCTTCATCCCCGTCCCCGGCAAGCACGCAGCAGGCAAAGTCCTAGAATTCAAGATCACGAAAGGCGCCCATAGCAACGGCTAGATGTGGTATAATACATGCCATGAAAAAGATTCAATTGCTTTTCACATTCGCCTGTACGGCGGCGATATGTGGTGCGGCGCAACCCGCAGATGGTTCTGTAGAGGTTGTCTCCGGAAACCTTTCACGCAGTCTTGATCTTCGCGGAGGGCATCTACTCGGTAAGTCGTACAAGACGGTCGACGGCACGGAGTTCATGCGCAACGGCTCGCCCGAGTTCGCGTTCCGCGTCAATGGCAAGATGTACGCGGGTTGGTCGGTGTGGAAAGATGTCAAGGTCGCGAAGGACGAAGCGAAGGGCGGCGCACGCACGACGACCGTGACGGGTATCTCTTCTGACGGCAAGGTGGGCATTGAACTCACCTACACCACGTATCCCGACCTCGCGCTCGTCCGCAAGACGCTCGCGATTGCGAACAAGGGCGAGAAGGACGTCGCGATCGAGGACGTTGACGTGGAGACGTTCCGTCTCGCGACGCTCGGCTGCACCAACTCCCGCGTCATGCGTCACTTCGGGCGCTATCGCGAGGAGGGGAGCGTCTATATCGGCGACTGGAACGACCCGCTCGTCGTGGTACACGACTACAGTAGGCGGTGCGGCATAGCTGTCGGCAACGAAGGTGTATCGACCATGAAGCGCACGACGGCGTTCCAGGACGGCAGCTACATCGTTTCGGGAACGCCGCACGTCGGCGAGCGGTATCCGTTCAGGAAGTGGCTGAAGCCCGGCGAGAGCTGGACGGCCATGCCTGTCTTCACGGCGCCGTACTCGAAGTGTCCCGATCCGTCGCGCGTCGTGGAGGGGGCCGTTTCGGACTACGTGCGCAGGCACATGGGCGTGCGGGTGGAGGCGATTCCGAACACGCCGATGTTCGTCTACAATACGTGGGTACCGTTCCTCACGCACATCGACGCGAAGCTCATCCGTGAGCTTGCCGACGCGGCGGCGGAGTGCGGCATCGAGGAGTTCGTGATCGACGACGGCTGGCAGATCAACATCTCCGACGGCAAGTATGGCCGGGGCGACTGGGCTGTTGACGAGAAGAAGTTCCCCGGCGGGCTCAAGCCCGTTTTCGACTACATCAAGTCAAAGGGCATGAGGCCGGGGCTCTGGCTGTCCCTCGCCTGGGCCGATCCTGCGTCCGCCCCCATGAAGGAGCACCCCGAGTGGTTTGTGAAGGACAAGGCGGGAAATCTCTCCAACCTGCACACCATGAACGGAAAGTCGCGCACCGCCTGCATGGCGACGCCATGGCGCGAATACATCCGGGACAAGATCCTCGGCCTCGTGCGGGACCACGGCCTTGCGTATGTGAAGCTCGACCTCGCGATTGCCACGAGCGCCTACGTCTATGACGACGTGCGTACGGGCTGCTACGCGAAGGACCATCCCGGACATCGCGGGTACGAGGATTCCTACGATGCGATCTTCACGGGTTGCATGAAGCTCTTCGACGAGCTGCATGAGGCCGCGCCGGACCTCTTCATCGACTGCACGTTCGAGACGGCGGGCAAGACGTTCCTCATGGACTACGGCATCGCGAAGCACGCCGAGGGCAACTGGCTCTCCAACATTCGGTCCAACGAGGACGGACGCCTCTACGTGCGCAGTCTCGCGTGGGGCCGCACGCCTGCGCTGCCGGCGACGTCGCTCGTGATCGGCAATCTCCACCTGAACGGCGACAACCATCTGCTGTCTTTCAAATCGCTTGCGGGGACGCTTCCTATCATGCTCGGCGATCCCCGCAAGCTTACTCTTGCCGAACGTGCCGAATACAGGGAATGGGCCGGCTGGCTCAAGGGGCTGGAGGCGCGGCACGGAATCATGTCGTTCCGCCAGGATATCCCCGGCTTCGGCGAGCCGCAGGAAGGCGCGTGGGACGGCTTTGCGCGCATCAACACAGAGACAAAGAGCGGCGGCCTCGTGGGCGTGTTCCGTCACAACGCGGTGGAACGTTCGCGCCGCGTGGCCGTGAGAGGACTTGACCCTGATGCGAAGTACGCCGTCCTGAAGGGCGCTAAGGGCGAGCGCGTGGCGGAGATGACGGGTCGCGAGCTGGAGGAGATCGGATTCGAGGTCGTCCTGTCCAAACGCTACGACGGAGAGTTGTACGAAATTGCGCGAGTGTCGTCCGAGAGGAAGATGCTCATCCACTCGCACAACGACTACGCGCAGAAGCGTCCCTTCTGGGGTGCATACGAGGCGGGGGCGGACTCTATCGAGGCCGACGTGTTCCTTGTAGACGGCGATCTGCTCGTGGCGCATTCGCGCAAGGATCTGAAAAAGGAGAACACGCTCCGCCGTCTCTATCTGGAGCCGTTGCGCGAAGTCATGCGCAAGAACGGCGGGCATGCCTACGCGGACGGTAAACCGATCCAGCTGCTCATCGACCTCAAGAACGGAAAACCGGCGCTTGACCATCTTGTGGAAATGATCGAGAAGGAGGGCTATCGCGACTGTTTCGACATCGCGAAGAATCCCTCTGCGGCGAGACTGACGGTGACGGGCGACCATTCCAAGATTACGGATTTCTTCGCCTATCCCGATTACGTGTTCTTCGACGTGCCGCCCACCAAGAAGCTGGCCGACAAACAGTACAAGCGCGTGCCGCTCATCAGCCAATGCGCGCGCGCCTACACCAAATGGCGTTCGGGCGAGATGGACGAAGCGGACAAGGAGAAAATCCGCGCCGCCGTCCTCGAGGCCCACGCGAAAGGCTGCAAGTTCCGTCTGTGGGGTTATCCCGACAACCCCGAGGCGTGGCATCTCGCGCGCGAACTAGGAATTGACTACATCAACACCGATCATCCTTCCGCCGCCGCTGCCTTCGAGCACGCAGTCAAGTAATCAGGAGGATGCGTGCCATGATGCCATCCATCACTGGGTTCTGCGGTCGCCGATGGGCGGGTGGCCGTAGAATTCGCGGTAGGCGTGCGAAAAGTACTGCAGCGACGAAAAGCCCGTCCTTTGGGCGACTTCCTTGACGTTGAGCCGACACTCGTTGAGGAGTCGCTTCGCCTCGCGCATCTTGACGGAGGTGATGTACTTGCCCGCTGTCGTTCCGAACGCCTTGCGGAACGCCCTCTCGAGCGAGGTGTGTGACACGCCTGCGGCCTTGGCGAGGCTCATTGCCGAGATTGGCGTGTCCATGTTCTTGTCCAGCAGCAGCATGATCTTCGCCAACCACGGAGGGTTGACGGGATAGATGGCGGTCGATTCGCGTTCGACGATTCCGGCTGGCGGCACGAAGTAGGTCCGGCGCAGTTTCGGCCCAACGGGATTGTCGATCGCGCTTTCGAGGATGCGCATGGCGGCCTCGCCCATGGCGCGGGCGTTCACGTCGATGCTGGAGATCGTCACGGGGGCACATGTGCAGAAGGCGATGTCGTTGTACTGTCCCATGATGGCGATGTCGTCGGGCACGGCCCGTCCGTTGCGGAGGCAGGCCTCCAGGAAGTGGCTTGCCCTGAAGTCGTGTAGGCACAGGACGGCGGTATGCGGCGGGAGCGTCTTGATCCATTTGTCCAGGCATCGCTGAAGGATGTTGATGGTGCGATGGTATTTCTTTCTTCTCATGATGGCAGGTTCGTCGAAGACCGCGCATTCGAAGCCGGCCTTCGCCACGGTTGAGGCGAACGCCTTCTCCACTGCGTCGCTGTCGTTCGAGCCGCGGTTCCCGCAGTAGGCGAAGTTCTTGAATCCCCGTCGCAGAAACCACTCGGCCGCCATCGTGCCGATCTTCCTGTCGTCGAAGCCGATGTCGATCATGTCCGGCCTCTTGGGCTTGTTGTGGAAGCGGGCGATGGGCAGGCCTGTCTCTGTCATGTAGCCGATTGTCTTTTCGCTGCACGTATTCGTGAAAATGCCGTCGCATTCCGCGAAGGCGTTGTTGTCGCGCACGTCGTCTTCCTCGATGCACCGTATGACGATGTTGCGCTGGCTCTGCGCGTACTGCGCCATGCCCATGAGGATCTCGTTCTTGAACGCCGCCATGAGCGACGGGAACAAGAACACGATCGTCTTATTTTTCTTGAGCTTGATGTTTTTGTTGCTCGGCATATTAATGGTTCTTTCGGGGTGAGTGCTACCTTGTTTCCACTGGGCGCAGTATATCAGATGCGGCCGGGAAAGACAAGTGGCACGACAACTACCGGCCAAAAAATATTCATCATTGCGCTATTCAAATCTGAATAGGTTTTTGGTAATGGGCGCATGAAAAACCCATTCAAGTACGGATCGCGCGTTTCGGGCGGGGCGTTCTTCGTGAGAAAATCATGCGCGACATGATGGGCGTTCTGGACGGCGGCAACAATGTCGTGCTGTACGGCCCTAGACGCTACGGCAAGTCGTCTCTTGTGGGCGAGAGCCGGCGTTTCGTGATAGAGCGTTTCCGGTCGGTGGGCATCAAGATGCCGGAAGAGCTGGCGGCCAGGGTCGTGTCGCTCGCCGGAAACGTACCATACTATGTGCAGGCCGTTTCCTCGTGGGCGTACAACACCGTTGTGGGCGGGCGCGCGCGCACGATTCGCGCGGCGGACGTGGAGGAGGCGTTTTTGTCTCTTTACGCAACGGAGACGATACTTATGGAGAACGTATTCGCGTCCCGGCCAGAGAGCCAGCGACTTCTGATGCGGGCCTTGGCCAGGGAACCGACAGCGCGTTTCGACGAGGAATATCGCGACAGGCATTCGCTTCCGTCCACGTCAACGGTGAACACGGCGCTGCGGCGGCTCGTCAAGGAGTCCATTGTCGAATTGCGAGATGGTGCATACGCGCTGTCCGATCCTCTTCTTGCATATCATCTCTCATCGCGTGGATGATTCTGGTTACATACCGGTCCAAAGTCCTCCCTCCTTCGTCTTTTGTCATCTGTCCTTTGTCCAGAACAGGCGGCGGTCGCGGGGCGACCGCCCTACCGGTCTAAAGTCCACTCCGTTTCGTGTCACCAAAATCTCACAAAATCGCCCTAGATCGCCCTTGACGGCACGCCAGCAAAAATGCTAGACTTTTGGTGTTGTTTCGGGGAAGCCTTTTTCCCCGCAACGACAGTCTCGATAACAAGGAGATGTGAATATGTCGTTCAAGTCGTTGAAATCCGCGCGTACACTCACGCGCCATATAGGAATCGCCGCGCTCGCGGCGGCAATCTGCGTGGCGGCGGCGCCATTATCGTCGTTCGCCGCGGCGAAGTCGGCGACCCTGAAGGCCGCAGGCTACACGAGCTCGACGACGCTCACGGGCTTTCAGGCGCTCGTGAAGCTCTCGAATGGCGACGACTACGGCTTCTCATACGCCGAGGCGGGCGGTGCGTCGCATTACATCTGGTTCACGAGCGCGGACGGCGCAACCGTCTATCCGCACGAGATCGACAAGTGGGATACGTCGGGCGACTCGTTCGTGTGGGTGCGCCTGCCGGAAC
Source organism: uncultured bacterium (assembly GCA_902779075.1). Next base: position 25,590 of record CACZAK010000019.1, read on the forward strand.
TCAAGAAGGGAACGACCTTCAAGATGCATTGGAGCGACAGTTCGAGCGACGTCCAGCAGCCCGCCTCCGGCAACGTCTGGGATGGCTACGTCGGCGTCTGGCACATGAACGAAACTGGTACGACTGCCGAGCCTGACAAAACGGGTCACGGACTCAACGCTACGCCTCTCGACACCAACTCAGGTGGGGTTAGTTTCAATGCTGAAGCTGGTATTGTAGGCTCGGGCCGGGCGAATTCCTACGCCATGGATGGAAGATATTTCTCCGTCGGTTCCAACGACAACCCCTATCATTCCACGATAACGACAAAGGCGAATTTCTCTGTGAGCGGCTGGTGGAAGTTGTCGAGCACCCCCAACGGCAACGGGTATCAGCGTCTCATCTGCGGAATGTCTTCGGGAAGCCTTCATTCCTGGGACGTGTGGAGGGAGAATGGTTCCAACATAGGCGTCCGCAGCGGTGACGGCAGCAACAACACTGGTAACACGGGCTACGGCGTGGCAATCGCCGCAGGAGATACGTGGCATTATTTGACTGTGGTGTGGGAAGGGACGACAGCAAAGGTTTACAAAAATGGATCGCTCGTCAACACGCAAACGCTTCGTTCCAATACTCATCCCAACAATGTATTCACGATTGGCGGCCGTGTCGGAACCGGCAACCGCAGCTTCGTCGGCACGTTCGACGAGGTGCGCATGTACAACGGCGCAATGACAGCGGAGCGCGTTGCGGCCGACTACGCGACGATGAACGATCCCACGACGTTCATCACGCTTGCCTCTGCCCCGCAGGCGGCCGCGCTTACGCACCGCTGGTCGTTCAACACCGACGGCTACGACTACACCGACTCCGTCACGGGCAATTCCCCTGCAAGTACGTTCGGCGGCGCTGCGAATCGCAAGACAGTTGGGGGCAAGCTCGTTCTCACGGGCAATGGAAGCGGGCAGGGTTCACTCGGTCTCGGCAAGAACCTTCTCGGTTCGGGTGACGCGACGGTCGAGATATGGGCGAGCCATGACGCCGTGAAGAATTACGCCCGCGTGTTCGACTACGGCAACGGCTCATACGCAAGCAACCCCGGGCAGACGGACTGCTTCTTGTTCATCTGGAGCGCCGGAACGGAGGTGTCCAGGGATATTGTCCTGCTGAAAAAGGCGAATGCCACGGCGTTTGAGAGGCACGGTACGATGTCCGCCATGGAGTGGGGGAAGCAGTACTACTTCGCGGTCACGTTCAAAGACAATGGCGACGGTTCCTCCACGATCAAGTGGATGCGGCGCGATGCCGCCACGGGTGCGCTTGAGCGGTACAAGGAGGAGACCGTTTCTGGCTGGACGCTGGCCACACTAGCCGCGACGAACCCCGACTTTTGGCTGGGCGTGTCGAAATACAGTAGCGACCATGACGCCAACGCGAGCTACGACGAGGTCCGCATCTGGAACGGTGCCCTCGGCGAAGACCAGCTGGCGGCGAACGCGGCGATGGGTCCGAACGCCTTCACGACCGGGCTCTCCGCGGGATTCAACCTCGCGGCCGGCGCCGTGTTCCGCGTCCCCTCGGCCGGCTATGCGGCATCCGGAGCGGTTACGCTCGGCGCAGGGGCCAAGCTGCTCTTCGACACCGCGTCGTTCGAAGGCCAGTCCATCACTTTCTCCGCAACGGGCTTTACGGTCCCGTCGGGCGGCATCCTCGACTACGTGGAGCTGACGGACTCCGCGAACTTCACGGCATCCCTTTCCGGAAACGTGATAACCGTGACGCGCAACGCATCCGCGCCCGTCACCGCGCAGTGGACGGGCGCATCCGCGCCGGCGTCCGCCGCAGACCTCGCGGTTGCGGCGAACTGGACGTGCCGCGACGCTTCCGGCAACGTCGTCGCGGGCGTGGTTCCCGGCGCGGCGACGACCATCGTGATACCCGACGGCACGACCACGTTCACCATCCCGTCCGACGCGGCGCCCACCTGGGCGGGAATTCGCTTCGGCGGACACTCCGGCACGAAGTGGGGGCAGAACGGCTCGAACGGGACTGGCTCCTCGTACACGTGGCGTGACACCGCCCTCAAGGACTATGCGTTCAAGGGCGACGGCGACCTCGCCAACCTCACTGGCGCGAACACGTCCTGGCAGACCACCAACATGAAGGCCAAGCGCGTCCGCTTCGACGGCTGGGTCAACATCCCGGCGGAGAAGGCGGGCAGGTGGTACCTGTCGCAGGCGTTCGACGACTACTTCACGTTCGCGATCGACGGCGAATGGGTGCTGCACAGCAACAACTACAATTACTACACCTACTTGAACTATGACGTCACGCCCGGCTGGCACCGCTTCACGGTCGTCTGCGGCGACACGAGCGGCGGCTTTGGTTCCGGCAGCATCGACGTGGGTGGCACGAAGGTGCCGTTCTCCTTCTCCGTCAACGGCGGCACGGCGCAGCGGTTCGACCAGCTGGCGCAGGGCTCCGGCAACAGCACCGTCCAACTCGCGGCGGACTGCGACTGGAGCGCGCTCGGCACGATCAACCTCTCGAACGGCACGGTCATCGACCTCAACGGACACAACCTGACGATCTACGATGCCACCGCCGACTTCCTCGGCGCGATGATCACGAACACGTCGGCGACCACATCGACACTCTACTTCGGAAGAGACTACGAATCCAGCGCCGCCAGCATCCAGGAACTCGTCAAGGGCGTCGGCAGTTCGATCATCGTGGCGCAGAAGGGCGCCATTGTCCCCGACTGGACATGGACGGGCGCGCAGGATGCGACGTTCGCGACTGCGGGCAACTGGGCGAAGGGCGCCTCCGTCGCGACCGATCTCGCGGGCGCCGTGATCGGCCTCCCGTCCGGCGTGTCGCAGACGTTCTCCTACGTCACGTGGGATCCCGTCGCGCTTTCCACGACCACGTTCCTTGTGGAGGGATCGGCGGCGTTCAACGACGTGGGCGGGTTCTACCTGAGGAAGCTCATGATTGAGGCGACCGGCCGGATCACGTACGACCCGACGAAGTTCACCTTCCGCCTCGCCATGCCGCCGGCGTTCGCCTCCGGCGCGAAGATCGCGCTTGCGTCCAAGTACGCCGCCAACACGAAGGGCCGGTTCCTCCTGATGACGTGGGACTCCGGATCGCTCGTCATGGACGCCACGGCGCTCACCGACGTGTTCGACGCCGCGAGCGCGAACGGCACGAACCCGAAGGTGTGGGCGGAGAACTTCGAGGGCGGCGGCGGACGCCTCTGGCTCGACCTCGACTACGGCGCGACGAAGGTGCGGGTGAACGTGCTGCCCGTCGGCGACTCGATCACGCACGGCAACGACAACGGATGGGGCAACTGGCGCACGGGCCTCATGAAGAAGCTCGCCGCCGCCGGATACGAGCCGATCGCGAAGGGCCACCGCTACGACCAGAGCCACGACATCTGCGGGGCGACGATGCCGGACGAGTGGATCAATCACTCCGGCATCGGCGCGCAGCGTCTCATCACCGCCGGCGGGGCCGGAACGATCGACGCCATCGAGAACTTCCTCGACCAGGCCGGCGACGTCGATTTCGTGCTGTGCAAGCTCGGCACGAACGACATCTGCGGGAACACCCTGCCGGAAACCCTGTACGCGGCGTGGACGAACCTCGCGTGGAAGATCCTGAACCAGAAGCCCGCCGTGAAGTTGATCGCTGGCGCGGTGGTCGATATTGACAACGCCACCTGGAACCAGCGCGTCGTTTCCTATAATTCGATGGTGAGCAACGCGATCGCGAACGCCATGTTCCCGACGAAGCGGGCGTACTTCGCCGACCTCTACACGCCGTGCTACCGCCGTGACTCGAACAACATCTACATCGAGGGGACGTTCTACGACGACGGGGTCAACACCCTCCATCCCGACTGGCCCAACACGGACAAGATCGCCGACGCCTATTGCGCCTCCATCCTCGGCGCGCTCGCCGACGACCCCAGCTTCACGCCCGGACAGGCGGAGGCTAACGTCCCGACGACGAGTGGCGCGGAGAACAACGTGCCTGCCGCCTACCTCGACGGCTTCGCCCGCGCCCGCGTGTTCGACGTGGCGGCAAACAACGGCACGAACCTCGCCACGCGCGGAAGCGTCCCCTACGAGGACTACAGCGGCTCCACCGCCGTCACGCATGGCATCGGCCGCGTGGGCTACTACATCGAGCTGAAGCGCAAGGACGACGGCGTACACCAGTACCACGGCCTGACGCGCTGGCTCTGGGTCTCGATGGATGCATTCGGGGACAGGACGATCGACATGGTCGGCGTGCCGCTCGCCAAGGTCTATCAGGGCGCGGCGGAGCACCTGAAGGTGGCGAGCAACATGCCCGGCATCGGGCAGGTCGCGGCGGACGGAGAGGGTGCGGACGGCTGGATCGAGTTCTGGCCAAGTTCGTATGCCAATGGCGGAAGTGGACTCGCCGGCGCTCCGGCAAATACATATAAGTATGACTGGAACGACACCCGCGACAACAACATGTCCGGCTGGGGCTCCATGCAGGTGCATCTTCTCACGCCCGGCGCGTCGAATCCCGCGCAGGTGCTGTTCGCGTTCAACGGCTGGACGAAGGCCGGCGGCTACGAGATCGGCCTCGGCAACCTTGCGAACCAGTATCTCGGATCAATGGACTGGACATTCTCGTCGGACGCGTCGAAGTTCGGCGGCGCGCAGAGAATGTCCGCCGCCGCCTACGAAGTGGCGCGGATAGAGGTGTGGACGGCTGAGCCCGCCGAACACAAGACCGCCCGCTGGACCGGCGCGGGAGACGGCGAGTCCCTTGACAGCCCCGCCAACTGGCGCGTGACGCTCGGCGAAACGGTTTTCGCCAACGCCCTCCCGGACGGCGACACCGTTGTCCTGATCGAAGGGCAGGGCATCGACCTGCAGCTTCCCGTCGGCACGACGCTGACATGTGCGGGATTCGAGATCGGCGACTGCACGCTCGCGGCGGACTGCGACTGGCGCGGGCTTTCCGTCAAGCCCACAATCACCGGCACGGCGGACCTCAACGGGCACGTCCTCACGCTCAACAATCTCTCGGCGGAATACGGCTCGACGTTCTCCGGCGGCGCCGGTTCGGTCGTGGAGTTCGTGGTCGATGAGTCCGCCACGATTGCAAACCTCTACGAGTACACCTACATCGAGAACATCGGCAACCTCGCGTTCTCCGGCAGCGCGAACATCCGTCTCCGTAAGATGGACGGCGGCGGGACGCTTACGGCGACGCGGCTTGAACTCGGCAATCAACTGAACGGCGACATGGTGCAGACGAATGGCACGGTCAACATAACAAGTGGCGCGAACGCGGTCGGTGAAAGTTCGGGCAAGACGGCCACGTACACGATGTCCGGCGGCTCGCTTACTTCGGCGGGTGAATTCAAAGTGGGTGCCAACGGTACGGGCGTTTTCAACCAGAGCGGCGGAACGGTGACGTTGAACAACTGGTTCAGTATCGGGCGCAATGCTGGTGGTAACGGCACGTACACCATGACGGGCGGCTCGCTGACCCACAGCGGCAACACGCTGTGGATCGGCGCTGGCGACAATTGGGGCATGCTTGGCACGGGCACATTGACCATTGGAGGCGACGCGACCGCGACTTTCTCGGTAGGCATCGACATTGGACGGAACTACGGCGCGACGGGGAATCTCAACCTGAATGGCGGCACACTGACCGTGAGAGGTGGCTCCGGCTTCAATGTCGGGCGCGACGGGACCGGCACGCTTTTGCAGAACGGTGGAACCTTGACGGCTAACGAAGGTGGCACTGCGTCGAATATCAACAATGTATGGCGCATCGCATGGGGAGTTGGATATACTGGCTCATACACTCTGAACGGCGGCACGGCCATCGCGAAGAGCAATTTTTACATCGGGGATGGTGGAACGGCGACATACGTACAGAACGGAGGTACGCTGATCGCGGAGAACGGCGTCACGCTCGCCGTCGGCAACACGGCGCAAACCACATTCACGCTGTCCGGTGGCGTATTCAACACGAAACACATCCAGAAGGGCAGTGGTTCAGTGTCGGCCACTTTCAACGGCGGCACGATTGTCGCGACGAACGTGACGGACGGCGCGAACTTCATCAGAGGGCTGAACAAAGTGTCATACGGTTCCGGTGGATTTACGCTCGACACGGCGGGCTACGACGTGACGATGGCGACCGCGAGCGGCGCCAACGTAACGGCAGCCGCCGGGAGCTCGTTCACGAAGACGGGAAGCGGAACGTTGACCGTCGCCGCAGTCCCGCCCGTCGGGAACATGGTCGTGTCCAATGGCACTCTTGCGCTCACCGCATCGTACGACAATACCGCGATGCTCGCGCACCGCTGGTCGTTCAACGGCGAGGGCAACGACTACACCGACTCGATCACGGGCACTTCCGCTTCCACGTTCGGCAACGCGGATAAACGTGCGACCACTGGCGGCAAGCTCGTCCTCAATGGCAATGGTTCGGGGCAGGGCTCGCTGAACCTCGGCAAGGGCCTTCTGGGTTTGGGCGACGCGACGGTCGAGATATGGGCGAGCAATGACGCCGTGAAGAATTACGCCCGCGTGTTCGACTACGGCAACGGCTCATACGCAAGCAACCCCGGGCAGACGGATTGCTTCTTGTTCATCTGGAGCACCGGAACGGATGCAACCAAGGACATTGTCCAGCTGAAAAAGAATAACACCGCTGTGGTCAACAAGTCCGGTACGATGTCCGTCATGGAACTCGGGAAGCAGTACTACTTCGCGTTCACGTTCAAGGCCAACGGCGACGGTTCCACCACGGTCAAGTGGATGCGGCGGAACGCCGTCACGGGTGAGCTTGAGCGGTCCGATGAGGCAACAGTTTCCGACTGGACGCTTGCCACCCTTTTCGCGAAGAACCCTGACTTCTGGCTGGGCGTGTCGAAATACAGCGGCGACAGCGATGCCAACGCGAGCTACGACGAGGTCCGCATCTGGAACGGCGCATTGAGCGACGAGGCGATTGCGCTCAGTGCGACGAAGGGGCCGGATGCGACGGCGGCGGACATCGCGGAGATTGTGGCTGCGTCTCCCGCTGGTCGCACGCTCACACTTGAATCCGGCGCGACGCTGAGCCTTGGCGAGGGCAACACGCTCGTGCAGCCCGTCGTGACGGGCGGCGGCACGGTGAGCGGCGGAACGCTGAAGGTCGCCAACGAACTGCTGGTCACGGATTTGAACGACTGCCTAATCGGGGACGGCGGCACGTTGGACATCGACGGCGCGAAGGTGGTGTTCAGTGCAGCTGCTCTGCAAGCGCTTGCGGCGACGGGCAGGACCTACACCCTCGTCAGCGCGGTGAACGGCGGCACGATCACGGGCAGTCCGCTCCAGCCCACCGGCCTGCCGCCCGGTTGGCGCGTCAAGACGACCTCCAGCTCCGTGATCCTCCGCAAGGACGGCATGTCCATCCACATCCGCTGATGGCGTGGTAGGGCCGCCTCGCCGAGGCGGCCGAATGTCCCGGCCCGCTCGGCGAGCGGGCCGTAGGGTGGGGCGAGCCCTCCGGGCGAGCCGTCACGGCTCGGCGGGACGCCTCGCCCTACCAGGCGGCGGTCGCGGGGCGGCCGCCCTACCGGTCCAAAGTCCAAAGTCCTCCCTCCTTTGTCTTTTGTCGTCTGTCCTTTGTCCAACTTGCGCGTCTGGGTTGGCTTTTCGGAGATGATTTTGGTATAATACGCGCCGTGGAAAAGACAAGGCCCATACTCTACGGCGTGGCGGACTACGCCGAATTGCGCAAGGCGAACGCCTGGTTCGTGGATCGCACCGCTAAGATCCGCGACCTTGAGGCAACGCGTTACGCCGTGTTCCTGCGTCCGCGCAGGTTCGGCAAGTCGCTCCTGACGGCGATTCTCGAGGCGTACTACGACGTTGCCTGCGCGGAGCGCTTTGATTCGCTTTTCAGCGGGACGGACATCGGAGACGACCCGACGGAGGAGCGCAACAGCTATCTTGTCCTCTCCTTCGACTTTTCGGCCGTGGAGAAGTCGCCCGAGACTGCACAGCAAAGCTTCAGCACGCACGTGTGTGGGCGGATCGACGCATTTGCAAGGAAGTATGCCGGCCGCATCGGCGAGGCGTCCGCCTCCCGGATACTCGCTGCCCGGAATTCCACGGACAAGATGAACGTGCTCTTCGACGAGATGAAGGGGACGGAGAATTCCATCTACGTCATCATCGACGAGTACGACAACTTCACGAACACGATTCTGGCCGAGAGCGGACAGGCGGCATACGAACTGCTGTGCCACGGCGGAGGCTTCTTCAAGCAGTTCTTCACAATCGTCAAGTCGCTTACGACATCCCTTGACGCGCCGCTCAAGCGGCTTTTCATAACGGGTGTCTCGCCCGTGACGATGGACGACGTGACGAGCGGCTTCAACATCGGCACGAACATCTCGCTCATGCCGCAGTATGCCGACTTCACGGGATTTCGCCATGACGACCTCCGCGCCATCACGGACTATTATGCCGCGCACTGCGGCTTCGACGCGGAGAAGGCGTACGACACCGCGATCAGGTGGTACGACAACTACCGTTTCGGTAGCGCTTCCGCGCCGTCGGTGGCAAACACGACGGTCGTCCTTTCGTTCTTCAACCACCTTTGGCAGACGAAGCAGTTCCCCAAGACCCTCATCGACTCCAACCTGCGCACGGACTACGCGAAGATACGGCATCTCGTCACGCTTGACAGGCGGCTGAACGGCAACTTCCACGTTCTTGAGAACCTCGTCGCGGGCGGACGTCTCTCCGAACCTTTGGTGGAATCCTTCCAGGCGCACGAGATGTCTGAAAAGGAAAACTTCACCTCCCTCCTCTACTGGCTCGGCATCACGACGATCACGGGCGAGGATTTCGAGACGGTCGAGTTCGGCATCCCGAACGAGACGTTGAAGCACCTTGCCGCGAAGATGATCCCGGATGCGTACTCCGACATCTACAGGATTGACGGGCGCATATTCGACATCAACAAGGCGCTCGTCGTCTTCGCCCGGCGCGGCGAGTGGCAGGGGTTCGTCGGCATCCTCTCGCAGATCGTGAAGGAGAACTTCGCGGTACGCGACGCGGTGGAGGGCGAGAAGGTGGTGCAGTCCACGCTCGTCGCGCTCCTCGTCGCCGCCGGGGGGCCGTACTTCGTGAAGCACGAGCGCGAGGCTGGAGGAGGGTTCTACGACATCGCGCTCGAGCCGCAGCTCCTGCGCTGGCCTGAGATCGCCCACGCGGCGCTCATCGAGATGAAGTACGTGAAGGCAGGCGACCCTGCACCCACGCCGGAGCAGCTTGAGAAGATCAAGGCCGAGGCCATCGTCCAGCTCGACCAGTATTCCGCCGATCCGGCGCTCGTGGCAGAGTGGCAAATTAGTAGAACGGGCTGCCAGCCCGTTCCCGAAGGCGACGGCAACGCGCTGGCAGCGCGTTGTACCACCAGCACCGTTGCGCTCCACCGCCTCGTCCTCGTGTTCCACGGTGGCGAGTGCGTGTTGAGCGAAGAAGTGTAGCGAACAGGCGGCGACCGCCCTACCGGTCCAAAGTCCCAAAGTCCAGAGTCCTCCATCCTTTGTCTTTTGTCGTCTGTCCTTTGTCCTTCCCCCTTTGAGGACAGAAGACAAAGGACGAAAGACAAAGGCTTTAGGACTTTGGACATTATTTTGCCTGTTGCTGGATGTTTTACTCCGCAACGGGCAATATCTTAGCCATTGACCACAGGGAGCGCTTTTGCTAAACTAACGGCATCCAACAAGGCGAGGTAGGCAATGTTGCTGGGTGGCAAAAAGGAAATATTGAAGAAAATCGGCGAGTCGTTGCGTGCGCGGCGGCTGTTCTTGAACGTGACGCGCGAAGTGGCCGCAGAGAGAAGCGGCATTTCGGCCTCGACGGTCAAGAACATCGAGAGCGGACGCGGGGGCTCCATGTGGGCGCTCGTTTCGCTGTGCCGCACCTACGGCCACACGAACTGGGTCCATGAGCTCGCACCGGAGGAACACATTGACCACCAGATTGCGCTCGTTACGCATACGGAGCGCAAGAGGGCTTCGCGCGGGAAGAAGGAGGCGTCCCGTGTATAAACGCGTGATGGCGGTGGATGTCTTTCTGTGGGGACGGCATGTCGGGAGAATTGCGCCGGACTTCGGATCGTACTACCAGTTCCAGTACGATCCGGACTTCGTCCGTTCAGGTGTGCAGATCGCGCCGATCTCTTCTCTTTCCTGATGCGCGAGGGCGGGCGATGGGAACTGGCGCCGGCGTACGACCTGACGGGCTGCCATTTTTCACCTGCCGATTCCGCATGGGGCGATTGGCAGAACCAGCATGCGCTTTCCGTCAACGGGAAGTTCTCGCACATCACGGACGACGATCTCCTGGCGGTCGGCGAGCGCTACGGCATCGGCACCGCGTCCAAGGTCCTTGCGCGCGTGAAGGAAGCGTGTGATTCCATGCACACGATTTAACCTAAATTCCTCATTGCGATTTACCACTCCATGTTATATCTCACGCAGAGGCGCGGAGAGGCAGAGTTCGCAGAGGTTATCCCATTGCTTGAGTATGTATTTGTTTTCACCAATTGGTTTCAACCGAGGATTTTAGGTTTAACTTTACACTCTACATTTTACACTTTACACTCCTCTGTCACGCTCCACCGCCTCGTCCTCGTGTTCCACGGCGGCGAGTGCGTGCTGAGCGAAGAGGTGTAGCGAACGGGCGGCGGTCGCGCGTAAATGGTTTCTCGGCCAGATTGGCGGCGAACCACTTCAGATGGGCGAAATCGCTTAAGGAAACGGCGCTTGCCCACAAGCCCGTAGTCCGTTGCCGCATACGCAGGGACGCAATCGAACAGGTGCGATTGGATAAAAGGAGAATAGAGCAGGGTGAAAGGGCAGAGTAGGGCGGCACACTGGTGCAACGCATAGGATGAAAATTGTATAATAATGCCATGAAAAACATAATTAAAGACATGAACGTAAAAAACAATGCCAATAAAGAATAAATCGGTGCCAGTGATTTTATAATTAATGCCATCAATTTATTCTTTAATGGCACTAAAAACTAAATTGATGCCATTAATTTCTAATGGGATTAGGAGGAAAGACAACGAATAGTAAATTGGAGTTCATACTCAAGCCTGTTTCTGGCGCGGCGTCGTCAGAAGTGAGCGAAGAGGTGTAGCGAACGGGCGGCGGTCGCGGGGGCGACCGCCCTACCCCAGGCCGTGGTAGGGCCACCTCGCCGAGGCGACCGAATGACGCGGTCCAAAGTCCCAAAGTCCTCCAACCTTTGTCTTTTGTCATCTGTCCTTTGTCCTAAATCGGTCATTTTACGATAGATTTAGTCCCCGGATAGGTCGTGGATTGACTAAATCGGTAATAAATGATATCATTTAGTCCCGTGAAGCCTTTAGGAGGTACGTAGAAATGGTCGGACGTGATGAAGAAATTGAGGAGTTGAGGATGATTGCCGAAGGTGTTTCGGCGGCCCGAGCCTTATCTTAGGCTTGTTGCCGCGCTTGGAAAGGCGTCTGACGGACTGACGCGCGAGGGGCTTGCGCAGTCCGCGAAAGTCTGCAATACCGGCAAGTTGACGAGATGGCTGCGCGAATTGGAGCAAAGCGGGTTCATCAAGGTGTTCCTGCCGTTCGGCAAGCGCAAGAAGGGGGCGATTTACCAGCTTGTCGATGCCTTTGTGCTTTTCCATTTCAGGTTCATGGACACTGCGCGTGCCGTCGGGAAGGGGTTCTGGTTGATGGCAGCCGATCTTCCAGAACGCAGGGCGTGGGAGGGCCTGGCGTTTGAGAGGGTTTGCTTCATGCATAGCCGAGAGATCAAGGAGGCGTTGCGCATTGGCGGCGTGTTGACGGAGTTGTGCGCGTGGAGGAGCGAGAGGAAAAAAGGTGGCGCGCAGATCGACATGTTGCTTTCAAGACGCGACGGCGTGATAAACGTCTGCGAGATGAAGTTTTCGACGGGACTGTTTTCCGTCACGCCGGACTATGCCAGAAAGCTTGCGAACAAGATTGCGGTATTCAAGGAGGAAACCGGAACGGAATCCGCCGTGCATCTGACGCTCGTGACGATGAATGGCGTGACGCGCAACGAGAACGCGTCTATCGTCCAGTCGGAAGTCACGGCGGATGACTTGTTCCGCACGTAGTGCCTTACCAGGCGGCGGTCGCGGGGCGTCCGTCCTACCGGTCCAAAGTCCAAAGTCCTCCAACCTTTGTCTTTTGTCGTCTGTCCTTTGTCCAACGATGGCACATAAAAAGGGTGATTCCATTTAGGTGCCAATTTTCTCGTGTTTGGAAAATGGCACAAAAGTGATGATTCGCATCTTAGGTGCCATTTTGATATTGCGCCTAACAGAAGGTTTGTGATATAATACAACCGAAATCGGTAGAATAACGAAAACATCCGAAATCGCGTCTCTTCTGGAAATGGAGAAGAACGGGCACATCTCCGACGTCCTGGCACAGCTGGAGGAATGTGGGATGGTTTCCTCAGACGAGGGGATGAATCCTGCGTCTGGCAAGGCCGTGCGGGAGAAGCACTACCGACTGCGGGACAACTACACGCGGTTCTTCCTGAAGTACATCGAGCCAGTCAGGAAGCCGATTGACGCGGGGGCTTTCGCATTCGGTTCGCTGGACGAGCTTGCGGGATGGGAATCGGTGCTGGGGCTTGCATTTGAGAACCTGGTCGTCAACAACGCCGCGCAGCTGATCGGCCCGTTGGGAATCGGCGGTGCCCATGTGATCTCTTGTGCGCCCTATCGCAGGTCGGGCAAGGCGGGCGACGGCGTCCAGGTTGATCTGCTCATCCAGACCCAGCGGGCGATCTATGTCGTCGAGGCGAAGCGCAGGCGTGAAATCGGCGGCGAGATCATACGGGAAATGGAGGACCGCGTTGCGAAGATTCCGAAAAGACGCGGCTGTTCCATTCGGACAGCAATCGTCTACGAGGGCTCTCTTGCGCCAATAGTGGAGGCACAAGGCTACTTTGATGCGATTGTTCCATTCCGAACGCTTCTCGGGCTTTAGCCTACGCCGCGGCGTGGAATTCGCGATCACTCTTGCTTTCGCTACTGGGGGTTTCGTTTTTCGCAAGTGGGGTTTCGTATATTGTAAGTTTTTTCTGTAGGCGTCTGCCGAAAGATATGGTAAAATTCTAGCAGCTGTTAGGAGAAGAAGAATTTTTGATAAACCACGGAGAGCATAACATCCGGTTCCCGAGCGCGGACGGCGCAACCGTCCGTCCGCACGAGACCGACAAGTGAGGAAGAAAGGAATGACGAAGGCAAGACATGACGGCAGGCGGAAAACGTCCGCCCTCGGCAAGGCGAGGGCGGGGCGCTCTGCATTCGTCATGAAGCCTGAGTACCTCGCGGAGATAGAGCACTTCCGTCTGATGGACGACACCTTCATGTCGAAGTGCCTTGAGAACGATTTCCTGTGTAGCAACGCAGCGGAAATGTATTTCGACATTCTCAAGAGGCAAGTCAGTCAATTCAAGAATTCAGAAGAAGGGAGGCACTATATGTGCGAAGCAATGGAAAGAATCAAGGCCGAGGGTAAGGTCGAGGGCGAGCGCAAGACCATGATCGCGATGGCGAAGCGGATGCTGAAGGACGGCATCCTTACATTGAAGGACGTCGCAAGATACACCGGCCTTTCGCTCGCGCAGGTCAAGAAGCTCCGGCCGTCGGTGACTTGAATCGGAATTCTCAGATTGGGAGTGATATCATGAGTTTCTAAAAAGTAACAGCCATGCCAGCAGTGATGGAAAGCAGAGGTTGTAACAATTTCAAACCAAGGAGAAAACAAAGATGAAAAAGACAATGATCAAAAAGACGATGCCGCTCGTTGCGGCAACTTGGACGGATGCGTTTCGTCGCGTCCGCAACCGCATCGCGCTGGTCGCGGCGGTCTCGCTCTGCGCCGCAGGCGCATGGGCGGACTGCTATAAGTACGACGTAGCTAACGGAACCGTCGATCTCGGAGCCTCGACGCAGATAAACTCCACGGACAGGTTCATCATCTTCCAGGGCACGGTGAACCTCAACACGGGCGCATCTGTCAAGGCTGGCGGCAACAATTCCGGCAGTTGCAACTTCATCGGAGTTGACAGGAACAGTGTGAGCGGTACGTTGAACATCAACGGCGGCACGTTCTGGTGCGCCGCATCTAACGGCTCGGGCTATCTCGCCGTCGGCAACAACAACAATTCCGCGTCTTCCTTCCTCACGCTAAACAGCGGCATCCTCAAGGTCGATTCTGTTCTGCGCAGTTCCGTGATGTGGGACGATTCTGCGGGAGTGAACAGCTCCGGCACGATCACCATCAACGGAGGCGAGGCGACGGTTGGCACGGTTTTGATGGGTGCCACGACTGTCAGCACAGGCGTCTCCACCCTCAACCTCAACGGCGGAACGCTGACGACGGGCAACATCACCTTCAGGAAGGGCAACGGGCAGGTTTTCACGTGGGGCGGCGGAACGCTCGTGGCGACGACAGACAACATCTTCAATTTTCAGACGTTCGACGCCTCCAACACCAAGACGCGCACGATGGAGATCACCGGCACGCCGGCGACCTTCAACACCGGCGGGTTCGCGCAGGCTCTTCCCGCGTTCACGGGCACGGGCGGGCTGACGGTCACGGGCGCGGGCGGGTCGATTGCGGTGTCGGGTTCGCAGGCGTTCACGGGCGATCTGACGCTCTCCAACGACACGGCGCTTGTCGTGACAGACTCCGCGACGTTCGCGGGGAGGGTCGTGCTTGGCGGCGCGAACGCGGAGATTAGATTTGACACCGCGAACACCCACGAGGAAGTCATCACGCTCTCCGCCACCGGTTACTCAGTCCCGTCCGGCGACATCCTCGATTACGTCAAGCTGACGGATTCCTCCAGCTACACGAAATCAATCTCCGACAACACGATCACAGTGACACGCAACGCCCCCGTTGCGGCATGGACAGGCACGGCAAACGACGGCAGTCCGGCCAATGCGGCGAACTGGTGTGTGACGCAGGGCGAAACGGTTCTCGGAAACACGCTGCCGGACGGCAATACCGTCGTCGTCATGCAAGGGCAGAACGTGAACATGCAGCTTCCCTCCGGCTCGACGCTTGCCTGCAAGTCGTTCGAGATCAGAGACTGCACGTTCACGGCGGACTGCGACTGGCGAGGGCTTTCCGTCACGCCCGTGATCATCGGCACGGCGAACCTCGACGGACACGTCCTCAAGCTCAACAACCTCTCGGCGGTGTCGGGCTCGGCTTTCTCCGGCGGCGATGGCTCGTTCGTGGAGTTCGTCGTTGACGAGTCCGCAACGATTGCGAACCTCTACGAGTACACCTACATCGAGAACATCGACAACCTCACGTTCTCCGGCAGCGCGAAGGTACGTCTCCTCAAGAAGGACGGCAGTGGGACGCTTACGGTGACGCGGCTTGAACTCGGAAACAAGCGCAACGGCGAAATGGTTCAGGCGAACGGAACGGTCAATCTCGGCAATGCGGTGAACGCGATAGGCGAAAATTCGGGCAAGACAGCTATGTACACGATGTCGGGCGGTACGCTCACGACCGGGACCGGAAGCGAATTACAGGTCGGAGCCAATGGCACGGGCGAGTTCATTCAGACCGGTGGCGATGTCACGATTCGCAATTGGGGCTCTATCGGACGCTTTGCCGGAACTGGCACCTACACCATATCCGGCGGTACGCTGACGACGACACAGACGGGGCGTCCAATTTGGATTGGCGGCGATAATTCGTCCGGACGGGGTACGTTGAACATCAGCGGTACGGCCGTGGTGACACTGGCGGGCGGTATTGATGCGGGTAGGGGGTCAACGAGTTCGCACGGCTCGCACGGCTACATCAACCAAAATGGCGGCACCTTGAACATCGGCAATGCCAATGAGGGTTTCAACATTGGACGCGACGCAATTGCCGAATATGTGCAGAATGCCGGCGATTTGGTCGTCAATCCCGTGTTCCGTCTTGCCTGGGGCACTGATAGCAACGTGAGCGGAACCTATACGTTGAACGGTGGAACAGCCACGCTTAAAAATACATTCTATGTCGGCGTAGGGAAGAACGGCGTCTTCAAGCAGAATGGCGGCAAGATGTCCGCTCTTGCAGGCATCAAGATAGCGGAAGGGTCGTCGGGAATCGGAACCTTCACGCTGTCGGGCGGCGTCCTTGAAACGACGTTCTTGCGGAAAGGGGCCGGCACTCTGAACGGCATCACATTCGACGGTGGCACGATTGTCGCGACGAACGTGACGGACGGTGCGAACTTCATCAGCGGACTGAACAACGTGAAATATGGACCCGGCGGGCTGACGCTCGACACGGCGGGCTTCGACGTGACGATGGCGACCGCAAGCGGCGCCAACGTGCTTGCGTCCGCGGGAAGCACGTTCACGAAGACGGGAAGCGGAACGTTGACCGTCGCCGCAGTCCCGCCCGTCGGGAACATGGCCGTCTCCAGCGGCACGCTCGCGCTCTCCGCCTCGTGCGACAACGCCTCCATGCTCGCGCACCGCTGGAGTTTCGCGAGTGACCTGACCGACTCCGTGACCGGCACGGCGGGTACGATGTCGGGTTCGGGGGCGACATACGCAGACGGCGTGGTGAAGCTCCCCGGCGGCAACAAGGGGACGTGCTACATCGATCTCGGCGCGAACAAGCTGCCGTCCGACAGCGTGACGATCGAGGCGTGGTTCACCCTGCGCAGCCAGGTCGATTGGACGCGCGTGTTCGTAATCGGTGGATCGATCGTGTTCAACTCGCGGCGTGCCGACAACGGCAACGCCTGCAACTTCGACTCCTTCAACGGCACGCAGATCGTGAATACAAGCGGCAAGGTGCTCGCGAAGGACACGCCGTACTACGTGGCGGTCACGTTCACGCCCGATGGAAACGGAGGCGTGATCGAGAAGCAGTACGTGAAGAAGGTGGGGGACAGCGGGTTCATCTGGAACAACACCGTCACGAAGGCCAACTGGTCGGTGATCGCCAACGCGGCGCAGGGCTATTTCTGGCTCGGGCACAGCAACGGCAGCGACCCTGACACGAACATCGACTTCGACGAAGTGCGCGTGTGGAGCGGGGCGCTCGACGACACGGCGATTGCGCTCAGCGTGGAGAAGGGCGCGGACGCGACGGCGGCGGACCTCGCGGAGATTGTGGCCGCGTCTCCTGCTATCCGTACGCTCACACTTGAATCCGGCACGACGCTGGACATCGGCGCAGGCAACACGCTCACGCAGCCCGTTGTCTCCGGTAGCGGCACGGTGCAGAACGGAACGCTCAACGTGACGGAAAAGCTTTCGCCCGGCGGAGATGGAGTTGTCGGCACCATTGCTATTAACTCAACGGCCGTAGTGACAGGTACGATCCGCCTCGATTACGGCGACGCGATCACCTCCACCGGCTCGGTTGACCTCTCCAACGCGACGATCGACCTCGCCTTTATGCCGACCGAGGGCAGCACCGTCGCCACGGCGTCCGGCAGCGGTACCTTCACGGGTGTTCCCGCATTCACCGTGAACGGCGAGACGTCACCGAATGGCTGGCAGTTTGTTCTGTCGGACGACGGAAAGACGATCTCCATTGCGAGGCGCGAGGACAATGCACCGGACGCATACATCGAATACGTCGAATCGGATGGACGTCAGTGGGTTGACCTGACCAATCTCACGCAGACGGCAACGATGAAGTTTGACGCCGACATTGAATGGTTAAGCGACGCGAACGGTGCGACTTTCATCGGGCAGGGCTGGCATGCAAGGAATCTGTTCATGGTGGACAGCGGCACAATCCGCTGCAAGTGGTTTATGCAAGATGGCTACGCTCCAGCCGACACCGGGGTGAGTCCAGGGGACGGGAAGCGCCACCATTTCGTCGTCACGGCTCAGCAAAACCAGAAACTGTCCGTTACGGTGGACGGCGGAACTCCGGTCTATTCTGCCAACAATTCTGACAGAAGCATCAGCAACCCCGAAAATCAGTCCCTGTATCTTTTCGCCCAGCATTCAGGCGGCGGTTCGGGTGTGGGCAACTACAGCAGCGTGAAACTCTACGGTCTGAAGATATACGGCGCGGACGGTGGGCTGGTGCGCGACTTCGTGCCGGGCATCAAGGACACTGTCGCCGGTCTCTACGACAGGCAGAACGATGTATGGTACCACTCCGGTTCCGGAATTGAACTGATTCCTGGGCCTGTTGTGAATCCGCAAAATCTTCCTGATGCCTATCTTGACTACGTGAAATCGACGGGGGCGCAGTGGGTCAGCGTCGGAATTACTCCGACGCAGACAATGAAGTTCGACGTTGACGTAGATTGGATAAGCGGCAATGCGTTGATGGCGCAAAGC
>CACZAK010000020.1 GCA_902779075.1 uncultured bacterium
ATGCGTTCGGCGACCGCGCCGGAGACGATGGTCGCGGCCGTGGCGGCGAACATGGTCTGGAAGAAGAGGAACGTCCAGTCCCACGCGCCCTCGCCGTTGGCAAGGGTCGGCATGCCGAGTCCGCCCCATCCTAACCATCCCGCGGCCTTCGTCGCGCCGAACATGAGCGCGGCACCGAGGACGTAGAACGCGAGCGAGCCGGCGGCGAAGTCCATGAGGTTCTTCATCATGATGTTCGCCGCGTTCTTGGCGCGGGTGAAGCCCGTCTCGACGAGCGCGAAGCCCGCCTGCATCATGAAGACGAGGATGGCCGTGATGAGCGTCCAGACGACGTTGAGGTTGGTTTGCACTGCAGGTGCTGTGATTTCAGGTGTCATTTTGAGGTTCCTTTCTCATCCAATCGCTGCCGGGCCGCGTTCGCCGGTGCGGATGCGCACGCACTCATCCATCGGCAGCACGAAGATCTTTCCGTCGCCGATGTCGCCCGTGCGCGCACCTTCTATGATGGCATCGATCGTCTTTTCGATGTAGTCGTCGTTGACGCCGATGGCAAGGCGCATCTTCTTATGGAGCGTCACTTCCTCCACCGCGCCGCGGTAGAGATGCAGGTATCCTCCCTGCTTCCCGCACCCGAGTGCATTGGTGACGGACATCTTGTAAATTTCGCGGGCGAACAACGCCTGCTTGACGGCATTCAACCTTTCCGGTTGGATGTAGGCTATGATCAGTTTCATCTTTCTTTCCTTGTTGCCGCGTCCATCGCGGCGACGCAGGAAGGATAGCACAAGTCGTGCCAATGAAACAAACCATGCTTTGCCGCGTCAGACCTTACAAATGCTGAAACATCTGCAGGTTTTAGGTGCTTGAATATGTAAAGAGCTACATCAACACTTCCATCAACGGGGCGCATCTGCTTTTTTCACCCATGCGTATTGGGATTTGGAAACAACCATGACAACTTTCAAAAACAACATTGTCCTGCGGGCGCACCTTGAACATTCAGAATCGTGCAGTTTGAGAATCGGCAAATGGGCGCGGGCGAGTTAGCCCGCGCGCCAAAGGCAAGTTGTTTCAAACAAGTTGTTTTCTTTCAATTCAGTGGAAGGCGCTGCGGTGAATTATATGCAGATGCGCCCCATCACCGGCCGACAGAGAAGCCCGCCCGAACAGCAAGAGAACGATCGTCGTCGAAATCCGCGCCGGGGGTCGTGAGAAGGGGGCCCGCGATGCCGGCGGACATCCCCACGTAGATGCACTTCGCCGCCGTCTCGTCGCTCATGTCGCGGCGTCCACCGGCGAAACGGAGCGGCGTAGAGGGATTGACAAGCCGCAGCACCGCCACCGAATCGACTGCGCGTTCCGGATCAAGGATGCCACGATCGCCAAGGGGAGTCCCCTCAATCGGATGCAGCACGTTGACGGGGATCGAATCCGGCGCGATTTCCTTCAGCGCGAATGCAAATTCCACGAGTTGCTCGTCGGTCTCGCCCATGCCGATGATGCCCCCGCAGCAGATTTGAAAACCAAGCCGCTTCGCCGCATGGATCGTGGCAAGTTTATCCGCAGTCGTGTGCGTGGAACAGAGCGCGGGAAAGAGCGACGGCGCCGTTTCAAGGTTGCAGTGGACGCGCTGGAGCCCTGCGGCCTTGAGCTTCGCGAGGTCATCTTCCGAAAGGAGCCCGAGCGAGGCGCAGAGGCAGATTTCGGGCACGGCTGTGCGCATCGCGCGTAGGGCCGCGCATACATTCTCCACATCCTCGTGTGAAAGGCAGCGCCCGGAAGTGACGATGCCGATGCGGTCGGCACCGTTCGCCGCCGCCTCCTGCGCCGCCTTCACGCACGCCTCCGTGCCCACCCATCCGTAGGTTTCACAATCCGTCTTCCAGTGCGCCGACTGCGCGCACCATTTGCAATTTTCGCTGCAACGCCCCGAACGGGCGTTGATGATCGAGCAGAAGTCGAAGCGCTTCTCAACACAACGCTCAGTTACCTCGTGCGCGCGCGCGCGCAATTCCTCACGTCGTTCTGGTTTCAGGAGTACGAGCGCTTCTTCTCTGCTAATTCCTTCTATCATTTACCGGCCTTCTTTTCTTTAGAAGCAAGACTCTTATTCGTGCTTGCATTTGGGCTATTCCTTTCAAGCGTCTCGTTCAGGCTTCCGGTGCGGTAACCCTGGAGGTCAAGCGCGGTGTAGGCGAAGCCGAATTCCTTTAACGCCGCTGATATTTCGGCTGCGTGCGCGGCAAGGCGCGAAATATCGCCCGACGGCACTTCGATACGCGCGAGATCTCCATGAGAGCGCACGCGCAGCTGCGAGAGCCCAAGCCCCGCATCGCGCAGCCACCGCTCGGCGCGTTCCACGCGCTCGAGCCCCGCTGCCGTGATTCGCTCGCCGTAGGGGAAACGCGAGGCGAGGCAGGCGTACGACGGCTTCTCCGCCGTAGGAAGGCCCATTTCACGCGACAGCGCGCGAATCTCCGCCTTCGTGAGACCGGCGTCGAGAAGCGGACTCTTCACGCCGAGTTCCTTGATCGCGCGCATGCCCGGACGGTAATCGCCGTCGTCGTCCATGTTCGACCCCTCTAGCACCGCCGCAAAACCATTTGCCTGCGCAAACGCCATGATCTCTCCAAATATCGACTTCTTGCACAGGTAGCACCGATCCGGCGGATTCTCCGCGAATCCAGGAACATCCAGTTCGCTCGTGTCGATTATCTCATGGCGGATTCCCTCCGCGCGGCAGAACGCCACCGCCTCGTCGAGCTCGCGACAAGGAAATGTACTGGAACGAACCGTCACGGCTACGACGCGGTCGCCTAGTTCCTCATGCGCCACGCGCAGAAGAAACGTGGAGTCAACGCCTGCCGAGAACGCGACGGCCGCGCTCCCGATCTCGCGTAACGTCGAACGGAGGCGTGTCATTTTCTCGCTCGGACAGGGAACTGCCGTTAGGGAACTCTCTGTGGTCTTCATGTCGGGCATTATTTTACCATATCTTGCTGTAGAGGTGCTATAGCCGTGCGAAGTTCATGTACACGAGTCGGTAGTCTTCTGGGTTGTAGATGTATTCGAGCCCGTGTGGCGGCGACGTGCGGACAATCTCGCCGTCCTTTGCGGAGACGAGGCTCGTAAATGGCACGGGAGCCCACGTGCCGATGGTGAGCGGATGCGTTGAGAACGTCACGGTGTCCGCGTCGCGCCAGACATGCAGCGTGTCCCTGAAGTTGCAGTGCGCGTACAGCACCTCGCCGTCGAAGATAAGCAGGTTGAGTTTGTTTCCCTGCGCCAGTTCGGTGATTGCGGCAGAGAGCACGTTGAAACGCTCCGTCTCGTCCAAGGCATGGCGGCGGTGGTTTTGCGCCACGTTGATCTGGTCGACAAGATGGAGCAGTACGCGTTCGGAATCCGTGTCGCCGTATTGGATGCCCATGTAGTCGTTCAGGTGTGCGCCGTTGAATATCGTTCCGTTGTGCGCCAGTGTCCAGGTGCGGCCGCTGTTGTCCGCAGCCGTGAACGGGTGGCAGTTCTTGTATTCGATATGGCCGACGGTAGCCAATCGGATGTGGGCGATGAGCGTTCGTTCCTCCACCGGATCGGCGAGCAGTCGCTCGAGACTCGTGCTGCAGGTGGCGCAGACAGGCTCCTTCTCAATCGACGGCGCGCCGCCGTCGAGGAAGCGTGCGAGGCCCCACCCGTGCGGATGCGCCTCCGCATGGGAGTAGAACTCGCGCAACAGGTCGTTTCGCCGTCGCCTCTTCCGCGATGAAAATCCGAGCAACTCACACATGGCACGCCTCCATGCGGGCATAGCGCCTTTCGGGTGAATAGACCTTCTCCGCCTGATACGCAAGGATGCGCTGAAATGCCGCGGGCCACCCCGCGGAGGCGGCGAAGAACTCGTCCATCCGCTCCAGCAACTCTCCGACCGGCGTCCAGTCGAAGTCGATCCGGGCGGCGGCCTTGAACGCCGCGACGCTTTCGGCTTGCTTCTCGGCGGACAGCGTCTCGCGCTCCTGCGCGGCGCACCAGAGCATGAACAGGTGGATGAACTCCACGTCACGTACATCAACCAATCCATCGGTTAGCGGGTTCAGGTCCACACACCGTATCTCGATGTGGTCGATGCCGTTTTCCGCGAGCGTCAGGAGATTGTTTGGCCCGCGTGGCTTGAGGCGCACGGGGTAGTAGAGCTCGCTCGGCGCGATGAGTAGCCTGTCCTGAACATATCGCGCTATACTCTTCGCGTATGCCCGCACGCTTGAAAAGTCTAGCACGGGCACGAAACTATTCCAGTAGCCACGTTCCGAACACCGCACGCTCGCATACTGTCCTGCCGGGCTGGCGGCGGTCAGCGCGACGATCGCCCATCCCCACTTGACGCACTGCGCGGCCACGTGGAGATAGAGCGCGTCGCGGTCCACTCCCGCCGCCGCGACCAGCCTTTCGCCGAACGAGAAGTTGAAGTGAATGCCGCAGTACGCCATCAATCGCTTGCCGTATTTCGCGGCGAGATAGTTGCGGTAGGTCGATTTCCCCGCGCGCGCACCTTCGAAACGGGCGGGGACGATCTCGGATTCGTCGGAGATCGGCGGCGGGTTGGAGTTCGTCCACAGCCGCTCTCCCTGCTGCGCGATGGCCGCGCGGATCGTTGCGTCGATTTCCTTCAGCTCCACAACTGCCTCTTCCGCCGTTGGGTGGACACCGGTGTTGATCTCCGTCTGGTTCTCGCAGAAATCGCGGACGATGCGCGGGTGGTCGGGCGGGAACGGATGTGGCGTCAGCGCCATTCGCCCCTCGGCAGTCACGCGCAGGGACTCGCGCTCGAGCCCGAAGTTTCCTTCGAGCGCGTACGGGCGCAGTCTGGGCTTGCGAACGTCAAGCATGGCGTTCCTCCTCTGCCGAACCGTAGTCGAGGGCGATGGATTCAATGGATTCGCCGCGTTCGAGACGCGCGAGGTGTTCACGGGCTGGGCTTGTGAGCGTGTCGGCGCGACGGCGCAACGGCGCAAGAAGCGGTTCTTCGCCGAAACCGCGCCGGGCAAGTCCTTCCTCCGCCACGTCCAGGATGCGGTGAAGCTGCACGGACAGGGCCTTGCGGTCGATGAACGATGGCCAGTCGCGGCGGATCATCAAGCTGCGCAACTCCACCGCACCGTAGCCATGTCCGTAAAGGATGGTGTCGCCCGCCATGACGTCGGAAAGTTTCGTGATGCGTTCGGCAAGTCCCGCATGGAACGCGGCGGAGGCGAACGCCTCCCGCACGGGCTGTTCACAGACGGAACGGAACTCCACCGTCCCGCGTTGGGTGAGGTCCTCGAACTTGAACGGACGCAACCAGGCGACGTCGGAGGGGAGCGGCGAAATGAGGCATTTGCGATGGATCTTCGCCGTCGCATCCCAGTATTCACCCACGACGTTTCCGAGCTGCAGATAGTCACGGAGCGGGACCGGGGCGAAATTGATGTAGCGTTCGCCGCGTTCGACGCAGTAGATACTGGTCGATTCCAGATAACCCATGACGTCCGCCAGCGACCGGACCGTGACGCCGTACATGCCGCAGTTGTGCGGGTTCAGCCCATGGAGGCTCTTGCTCCAGAGACTGTCGCGTCCGCACAGCGTTTCATTTCGCTTGCCGAAGGGCGAATTGGCGAAGAGGACGGCCTTGAAAGGTTCCAGGAGGTTGAAGGCGTTGATCAGGGGAACGACCGTTTCCTCGTCCGCGTCCACCTGCGTCTGCGAGGCGCAGGAGAAGAGACCGAATTCGGGATGGTCGTGGAATCGCGGCGAGCCGCCGTACTTGGAGTAGGACTTCAGGTGGTGGAGCAGCATCCGGTAACGTCCGTTTCCGATGGGGTCGGGACGGTTCTCCCGCCACCGGGGGTTGATCCCCATGCCGGTGAGGGCGTGTCCCTGCCGCCCCAGCGCCTCCTGCAACGCGGCGTAATAAGCGGTGAAGCGGCGATGCGTCTCAATCAGGTTCTCATCGGGGCCGAAGGAGATTTCCAACGTGTTGTAGGAGCAGTCGAAAGAAAGTTCGTCGCCCGTGTTGGGGTCGGTCGCGCGGTAGATGTTGCCCGTGTCGTCGCGCACCTGGTCGGAGAAGGGAAAGCGGGAGAGGAAGTCGTCCGTCGCCGCATGCACGGCGGCGAAGTCCGTTGGCGTACCCGGCGTGCGGTTCCAAATGGGAAACTCAAGTTCAACGCCCACGCGCCGCGTGCGCGGACGGCGCAACGGTGCGAAAAAGCGCGTTTCGAGCGCGTCCTGAAGTGTCGTAATCTGGTTTCGCATAGGTGGTTGCCATTATATCCCACATTCACAACGAGAGGGTAATCGGTTCTTTATTCTTCAGGCGATAGGAATTACCAATGGCACTCGCGGGTACGTTCCGCACCGTAATCTCACGCCTCACGTCTCTCGTCAAATTATGCGCTGCATTCGCGCAATTTCCAAAAACCGCATTCCCCGCTTGAAACCGGCGGGAGAATGGAGGGCGTTTCTGTATCTCCCGTAAAGGGAATGACCTCAGTGGAATCCGATTCGTGTACGGTTGTCCTGCAAGGGCGGCATAAGTGTATAGACAATCGCGTCGATTGAACGCTCGGCGTCGGTCATGCGCTTTTCAAGTTTGGAGATACGCTGGTCGCGCACACTTCCGCGAAGCAGATACTCTTTCAGCACGGATGTTGCCCATTGGCGGAATTTTACACCACGCTTTGAATTAACGCGGTATCCGACCGAGATTATCATGTCAAGATTGTAGTGTTTGACCTTTCTGGAGACCTTGCGCTTGCCTTCAAAACGAACTACTAAAAGTTCTTTAGTAGTTGCCGCCTCCGACAGTTCCTCATCTGCATAGATGTTTTTGATGTGGTGAATCACGTTTTCCATCGCACATCCGAACAATTCGCCCATTTGTCGTTGGGTGAGCCAGATGGTTTCGTCCTCCAGCCAAACTTCCAGTCGAGGCATGCCGTCCTGATCGTACGTAATGACCTCGCCTTGTGAATCGTCTGTTGCCATGCTGGTACCAGCCTTCTCAATTTCATTTTTTCGTTTTTTGTCCTTCATGAGTTCTTCCTTTCTCGGCTTTTGCCGACGCGGGTATGATAGCAAAGCACCGCGTGATAATCTTCACACAAACATCACATAATCATCACATGATAATCACGTGCGCGTGATAATCAAAGGGTCGGTGACAGAATCATCCGCTTTCAAGGTGTGGTGCTTGTCCTACGAACTTACGATCCACCGCCCGCCCACCTGGGCGCAAGTTTGGGGCGGCCGCTCGGTGGGGCGAGTCCTCCGGGCGAGCCGCAATTCCCCAAACCACGTTCCGCACCGTAATCTCACGCCCCCAAACCCCGATACTTCACTTATCGCAATAGGTGACGTACCGCGCACGTGACCGCCGCTGGCGAAGTGGGTTTGTGCGCGCGGATGTGAGACGATAGACAAGAGACGCGCTGAGACGTGAGACGATGAGACCACGCGCGGGAGGGTCGCGCTGCTGCGCGGCCGCATGGGCGGCGTTCCATCGCCGCCCGTCCCGCGCGGCCACCAAAGTCTCAATGTCTCGACGTCGCAGATTCCAGTTGTTACGCCAGCGGAGTTCAACGTGAGATACCCTTGACCTCCAGTCCGTATGGAGGGGCATACCTTCGCTGTAGGAGCATCCAACCCTAATCGTAGGGAGATCGCCTTCCAATCGTAGGGAGGTGGCTTTCCAAACGTGGCTCATAATTCCCCTTGCCGTGGCTCATAAATCCCCCTCCATGTGGCTCAAAAATCCCCTCATTGTAGTCATTCCGCGCCGTAATATCACCGACACACCTCATACCCGCTGCGGGACATGGCATGATAAGTTAAGTGCGGCATAACCCATTCGCACCACGCGCAAAACTTTTCCAAAATCCCCGCTTGCGTTGGGCGAGGGAATGTGGCATACTATTTCCGTCTTGCCCGTAAAAAGGCGAGATAACAGATTACCCGCGCGGGTCAGACGGTGAGCAACCGTAATCGTCGCCGCGTTTGGGTAGCGTCACGAGAAAGACCTGAGAATCAGACTCGATGCAACGGCGCAAGGGAAGGACACTGCAGTCCATGCAGTTCCGCCTCCTCTTTGTATCGTTGCAGGTTCTCTCAGGCACCTCTCGTGATGCATCGGGGAGGTGTTTTGTTTTCCCGCCGATTCCGATATCTGACCAGAGAAGGGCAACTTTCTTAGGAAACATGGTTTTCTCTTGTTTCCTGCGCGGGAGTAAATCCATGAAGTGGCGCGGGGATGATTGGATATGGTTATGAGTTCAATGATGGCTTGTTCTTTTCTGAACTGCTTACACGCCGAAGCACCTGTGATTACTGCTTTGGCGTCACTCGTTTCTATTGTTGTCGCATGCCATTCTGCAAAAAAATCAACACAGTGCGCAGAAGAGGCAAATAAAATTGCGAGGCAGTCACGCAATGTACCATACGCGACAATGATATGCGATATTCTGAATACAGAAAGACTTGAGAGAATAAGTAGTTTTATTCAAGAGATATATGATCATACAAAGAACGATTGGTCTGTGCAGGGCTCTTCCGGTAGTGTTACAGCTTGCAGATTGGATGTTTATCTAGATAAAGGCTCAAGAGGTGGTATCATAAAAAGTAGTTTGGTGGAAGTCAATATGCTATGCCATTTGTTGTTAGAAGAAGATATTCCCGAACTCTTTTTGAAATGTATAAAAACAAAAATAGACGTCTTCTTGTCAAATGAGATTGTTCGACAATATGTTGAGGCACATAGATCTGACTTTGCAAATCTCCTTAATGTTTATAAAACTGCTGAACAGGATTTGCTGAAATGTGATAAGGTTTGAGTGATTCGGCAATCGAAAAATGAGAAGAACGTTGAAGTTGAGAAAGAGGAAAATGAAAATGAATGCGAAGAAAAGGCAATTGGGTGGATTCTGTTTGGCCTTCATTTTTACAAGTCTTTCGTGGATTTCCATTGCGAAAGACTTTGGGGATTTGAGATTCACCCAAATAAGTAACACAAATCGGCCTGGTTATTACGGAGCACATGTAGATAGTAGCGTTTATGGCCGTTTGTCTTTGAAACCGGATAGTACGATAACAGGACAATTAATCATCTCAAATTATCTTGGGTCGACAACTACACCTATTAGTGGGAGTAGTCTAGCCTATTCAAATACCGAATGGACATTCTATTACTGTGAAGAAATAGGAAGTTTTCAGAATCAAGCAAACTTGACATCTTTGTCTTTTGTTAATCTCAATACTCCGCATAGTTCGGATATATACAATTGTGTGGGTTATATTACGAATATTCTTGCAGAAGCATTTGTGAACTGTACATCTTTGACTAATGTTTACCTGCCTCCACAGATTACTGTTCTGGGTGCTAATTCCTTTTCAAATACACCAGCACTTGACAAGGTAACATTTAATGGGCCTCCGCCTGAAGGTGTCGCCCGAAGTCGCATATTCGCAAATCATCCTACAAACATTATCATTAGGGTAGCCGGATACGAATCTGAATGGATGCAAGTATTTCGTGAATGTTCATTGGATTTGTATCCAACATTTGGATCGTTGACAAATGAAAATAACATTGTTGAAGTAGGGGGTGCTCAGTCAATCGTGATCAAATGCGAAGATCCTGATGCTCGGATTTATTATACGCTTGATGGGAGTATGCCAACGCGTGATAGCGTTGAATACACGAAGCGGTTTAGGATTACAGTAAACGAAAGAACAACCCTTAAAGCCGTCGCGATTATTGATGGATGGCCTGTAGATACAAACATTGTGAAGTCGGTGTCATTTGCCTTTGGGCAATGTGCGGATCCCGTGATCTCGCCCGCGGATGGGACTGAGTTCGCACATTCCAATCGGGTTGTGTCAATCAGGTGGAACAACGACGGCGTGCTGCGCTACACGTTGGACGGGAGTGAACCGACGGCGGAGAGCCCGGTTTACGAGGGGCCGTTTTTGGTCAGTGATTCGACCGTGGTGAAGGCAAAGGTGTTCAGTGACGATTTCTTTGACTCGGCAGTTGTGACGGCGAGCCTCACGCGGGTGTGGGAAGATGTGGCGACGCCAGTGATTGAGGTTACTACGCCGTTTGCGGGTTCAAAGGTGAAGGTTGTCATTTCAAGTGCGACAGAGGGGGCGGCCGTGCGTTACACGTTGGACGGTAGCGAGCCGAACTCTTCTTCAACGCTGTACACGGGTGCGTTCAGCGTGTCGAATAGTTGTACGGTGAAGGCGTATGCGACAAAGGAGGACTATCTTGATTCGGAAGTAGCGACACAGGATATTGAGAAGGTATGGAGTATCGGCGATACGATGGGCAAGCCGGACCACGGCTTTACAACGTACGGAAGTGGTGGATTTGGCTGGACGCGTGTGGTGGATGCGACGGCGCCGGATGGGGAGGCGATGAAGTCGGGTGCAATCACGCACAGCCAGCAGTCTGTCCTTGAGACGAAGGTGATGGGGCCGGGAACCATGACCTTCTCGTGGCGGACCTCGTGCGAGGATTCGGGCGGGCAGTATGATTGGGATCATGCGGAGTTCGCCGTTGACGGCGCGGTGCTCTTGTGGCGCGACGGCATCAATTCGTGGACGAATGAGTCTGTTCGTATTGAGGGCGGCGGCGAGCATACGGTCACGTGGACTTACAAGAAGGATGACGTGGAGAGCGACGGCGTGGACGTTGCGTATGTCGCCGGTTACGGTTGGGCGTCGGACTACACCGAGACGCAGACAACGGAAGTGCCAGTGCCGTATGCGTGGTTGACGGCCCACGATCCTGGCGTGGTGGATGAATACGATGCCTATGAGACGTCAGCAAAGGCGACTGCTGTGAATGGCTACAAAACATGGGAGTGTTATGTTTTGGGGTTGGATCCACAGGGGGTAGAGGCCTTCAGGATCACCACATTCCAGATGAAGGCGGATGGCACGCCGGATTTGGAGAATATCATGGTCGATCCGCCGAAGGCGCAGTGGAACGTGCCGGGTGCGCGGGCTGTTGTGAAGGGTGCGGCGACGCTGGATGGCGAGTGGAAGACGGTTGAAGAGGCGACAGCGGCGGAGAAGGCGGCGATGCGGTTCTTCAAGGTGGTGGTGGAGGTGCCGTAGGGGGGCGGGACGTATGACCCTACCAAGGTGGTGGCGTGTCAATCAAAAGGATTGTTCAAGATATGGAAACCGAGGTCGGCGAAATCTCGCGTGTTGCGCGTGTGGAATTCATCAACGCCCCAATACTTGAGTGTTTCCGCAAGGCGGACATCATGTATGCGTCGTCTGGCAAAATTTTTTGATGCTGCACGTCGCCAGACGGCGTTCATGACATCTGGCGCAGCTGGAATGTCAATTATCGTCCAAACTGGATTGCACCGATAGGCAGAAATCACAGCCACTGCCTCTGACGCCGATAACGGATGCTTTTGCACAACCGGATTCCGCAGAAGACAATACAATTCTACAAGAGGCTGTTCCGAAATTACGAAATTCGAATCATCGACGTGCGCTTCGATAAATGCGCGCGCCTCGGCGTGTTTTGCATCGTCAGGGTTTGACGCCGCGAAAAGAACGTTTGTGTCGCATGAGACCATCTGACAGCCTCCCCTTTACTCGTCGCGGTTCTCATAAATCCGCGCGCGCCAGTCCTCGTGAGTGAACGGGTCGTCGACAAGCCCTGTTGAGCGACATACTGGAATCGTCCAGCGTTTGGGGGCTTTGGCGGCGTCAGCGGCGGCGTGGACATTTATGAAGAGCTCCAATGCATTGCGGAATACATCCGCAATGCTTGTCTCACGGATTTCAGCATATCTGCGGATGCGTCCGAATAGGGCATCTGGAATCTGTACTTGGGTGCGTATCATGGTGATGATTATACACCATCATCATTTTGACGTCAATAGGGCCACGAATCTTTTTGTTGAATTGTTGAATGGGGTGGATTGCGCATTGTGTCCATCGAGATTGTTGATGGAGTGCCGAAGGTGTAGTGGGAACCGAAGGTGAACCGTTGGACGGGCATGGAAATACAGGCCGTGCTGAAGGGCGCGGCGACGTTGGATGGTGAGTGGAAGGCGGTTGAAGGGGCGACGGCGGCGGAGAAGGCGGCGATGCGGTTCTTCAAGGTGGTGGTGAAAGACGGGGCGTCCCTGCCACGTTGAGTTCGGGGTGCCAGGTGAAGGCAGTGATGTTGTGCCAGCGGACGGCCGTGGGTGCGCCGTCAAAGGTTGAAAGCACTTCGACCTGCGGCGCGACTTCGGTGATGGCCGGTGCGCGGATGAACGTCATCGGAACATTCGGTTCCCCGTCGAACGTGCCGACCGTCCTGAAGCTTCCGAGCTGGCGTCCGTAGGCGTTGCGCCGCACGGTGATGGGCAGAACGCCGAACCACTGTTCGGGCCGTGTGTCGGTACGGCTGCCGGGATCATCGATCTTCTCCGCGAGGAGGATTAGCCCCGCGCAGACGGCAAATACGGGAAGCCCGCCGTCGATACGCTCCTTCAGTGGCATGAACATTCCGAGGTCCTTCAGCAGCTTGCCCTGTACGGTCGATTCGCCGCCGGGAAGCGCCAGCAGATCCATGCCGCGCTCCAAATCCGAACGTTGCCGGATCTCGAACGTCTCCGCACCCTGCGCGCGCCAGTACGCAGCCATCTCGGCAAACGCACCTTGAACAGATAACACTCCAATTCTCATTTTGTCGCTTTGTCCATAACTTTAATCTACTAGCCTCTTTTGGATTGTCCATGTAGAACATGCATAACATCTAAATCATCTGTATGTTTTGCATGTTCTACCTGTTCTACATGGATAAACCCTCCTCAGAGGCTTTTAAATTAGGTCTTTTCGGATATGGAATGACTTGCCATTTGTGATTTGTGGACAATTGTGGCAATTGCGATTTGAGAACAATCCTTACTTCCCGCGCTCTTCCATGATGGTCTCGATTTCTTCGGCGTTGATGCCGACCATCGCGGGGCCGAGGTTCTCGGAGAGCTTCGCAAGTAGTTTCGCATCCTGCCAGTTGGTGACGGCCTGCACGATGGCCGCCGCGCGTTTCGCAGGATCGCCGCTCTTGAAGATGCCGCTTCCCACGAATACGCCTTCCGCGCCTAGTTCCATCATAAGCGCGGCATCGGCGGGTGTGGCGACGCCTCCCGCCGCGAAGTTCACGACGGGCAGCTTGCCGTTGTCGTGGACGAACTTCACGAGATCGAGCGGCGCGGCGAGTTCCTTCGCCGCTTCGTACAGCTCGTCCTCACGGAGCGACACGACGCGGCGGATCTCGCTCTGCATCTTGCGCATGTGCCTAACGGCTTGCACCACGTCGCCCGTGCCGGGTTCGCCTTTTGTGCGGATCATGGTCGCACCCTCTCCTATACGACGCAAGGCCTCGCCGAGATCGCGCGCACCGCAGACGAACGGCACGGAGAACTTCGTTTTGTCGATGTGGCGCACGTCGTCAGCGGGCGAAAGCACCTCTGATTCGTCGATGTAGTCGATTTCGATAGCCTCCAAGATCCGCGCCTCGGCGATATGTCCGATGCGGCACTTCGCCATGACTGGGATCGAGACCGCCGCCTGAATCCCCTTGATCATCGCGGGGTCGCTCATGCGCGAGACGCCACCAGCCGCGCGAATGTCGGCGGGAATGCGCTCAAGCGCCATGACGGCACACGCGCCCGCCGCCTCGGCGATCTTCGCCTGCTCGGGCGTTGTCACGTCCATGATCACGCCGCCCTTGAGCATCTGCGCAAGGTTGCGGTTTAATTCCTGTCTGTCGGGTTGTTCTTCGTTCATTGCCGAAATCTCCTCATTGGTGTCGGTGGCGAATATTATATGGTATACGCTGCGGCAAAGGGTAATTGGAATTTCCCCCTGTTATCTGATAGGCAAAACCTATATCGCCCATCGCCCAGACCTTACGAGGTAATTGCAAAACCCCTCTTTGCTTTCGCTACTGGGAGATTAGGAGATTCGGAGATTTGGAGGAGGTTATAAAGATTCTCCAAGCCTCCTAAACTCCAAAACTCCTAGCAGCGAAAGCAACTAAGAGAAGTCGCAAGGAAGTTATAGGCAAGTACATGCGTTATATGCATGGATGTGTAAGGAGTGTGAAAAAGTTTTTACACGGTATGTAAGGGCTTGGGGCTTTTATTGCCATCTACCATCTACCAACTACCAATTTTGCGCGTTGGCACGGTGTGTGCTAGACGATTTGCGGGCAAAGTCCCGGAAAGGAAAACGCAACATGACGGAAGAGACAAAGAACGCAACGCACTTCGGCGAAGACGTATTCGGCGACGAGGCGATCAGAACCTACTTGAGCAAGGACACGGCGAAGAAACTTCAGGCCACGATCCAGGAAGGCAAGCCGCTCGACCCCTCCATCGCGGGCGAGGTGGCACACGGCATCCGCCACTGGGCAATGGACCGCGGCGCGACGCATTACACGCACTGGTTCCTGCCGATGACGGGCTCCACTGCCGAGAAACACGATTCATTCCTTGAGATCAAGGACGGCGAGCCGATCATGCTCTTCTCCGGAAAGAACCTCATCGTGGGCGAGCCGGACGCCTCGTCGTTTCCGTCCGGCGGCATCCGTTCTACCTTCGAGGCACGCGGCTACACGGCATGGGATCCCACGAGCCCTGCGTTCATCAAGCGACACTCGAACGGCGCGACGCTCTGCATTCCGACTGCGTTCTGCGCCTACACAGGCGAGGCGCTCGACAAGAAGACCCCGCTTCTCCGCTCCATGCAGGCGCTCGACAAATCCCTCACGCGCCTCATGAAGCTCTTCGGCCGTTCCGAGGCGCATACCGGCTGTACGCTCGGAGCAGAGCAGGAATACTTCCTCATCGACAAGGAATATTGGAAGAAGCGCCCAGACCTCGTGCTGACGGGCCGCACGCTCTTCGGCGCGCCGTCCGCGAAGGGACAGCAGCTCGAAGACCACTACTTCGGCACGATCCCCGACCGCGTGCTTTCCTTCATGAACGACGTTGAGCGCGAGCTGTGGAAGCTCGGCATCCCCGCGAAGACGCGTCACAACGAAGTCGCACCCGCGCAGTTCGAGCTCGCGCCGCAGTTCGAGGAGCTGAACCTCGCGAGCGACCACAACATGCTCGTGATGGATACGCTCCGCAACGTTGCCGAGAAGCATGGCTTCAAGTGCCTCCTCCACGAGAAACCCTACGCGGGCGTGAACGGTTCCGGCAAGCACAACAACTGGTCCGTTAACTACGGCGGCAAGAACCTGCTTGACCCCGGTACCGACCCGCACGAGAACGCGCTCTTCCTCACGGTGCTCTGCGCGATCATCGAGGCCGTCGACAAGCACGCCGACCTCCTGCGCGCCTCCGTGGCGGGCGCGGGTAACGACCACCGTCTCGGCGCGAACGAGGCACCGCCCGCCGTTATCTCCATCTACCTCGGCGACCAGCTTGCGGAGGTCATCGACCGCCTGGAGAAGGGCGAGGGCGGCAAGACGAAGAAGGCGGGTACGCTGAAGATCGGCGTGGACACGCTTCCCGCGCTTCCGAAGGATGCGACCGACCGCAACCGCACATCGCCGTTCGCGTTCACGGGCAACAAGTTCGAGTTCCGCGCACCGGGATCGAGCGTGTGCTGCTCCGGTCCGATGACGGTCCTCAACACCATCGTCGCCGAGGCCGTGGACCGCATCGCGGGCGAGCTGGAGAAGGCGAAGGTCGCCGGCAAGGCGAAGCCCGGCGAACACACGCCCGCCTTCCATAACGCGCTGCAGAAGATTCTCCAGGACTCCCTCAAGGCGCACAAGCGCGTCGTCTTCAACGGCAACGGCTACGAAGCCGAGTGGCCGCTGGAGGCCGAACGCCGGGGGCTTCCCAACGCGCCCGACACGCCGTCCGCCCTTACCGCCCTCACGAAGAAGGAGAACGCAAAGCTCTTTGAGAAATACGGCGTGATGACAGCGCGCGAGCTGGAGAGCCGCCACGAAATCTTCCTCGAGGAATACGCGAAGAAGGTGCGTATCGAGGGCGCGTGCGCGCGTGACATCGCAAGCGAAATGATCCTCCCCGCCGTGAAGGGCGAATATCTGGAGACGATCCAGGCGTTTGCGAAGGCGGAGAGCGTGGGCGTCTCCTCCGGCACGAGCGCGCTGCGCGAAAGCGCCGTGGAAATCGGCACCGGACTGGATGCGCTCAAGACCGGCATCAAGAAGCTCGACGAGGCGCTGTCCGCCGCAACGCCATCCGCCGAAGCAGAGATCCTTTCGGCGATGCAGGCTCTGCGCACGACAGTCGATGCGCTTGAAAAGCGCGTCTCCGAAACACGTTGGCCATTGCCCAAATACCGCGACATGTTGTTTCTGTATTAGTGGTTAGTGGTTAGTGGCTAGTGGCTAGTGGTTAGTGGTATGTCCGAAGAAATCAAGCACGAATGCGCGGTGGCGATGGTGGTCTTGCGCAGGCCGCCATTCGCCACGGGCGATTTTGGCGGGACGAAGCTATCCCTCCTTTTGGAGAAGCAGCACAACAGGGGCCAGGACGGGGCGGGCGCGGCGATCCTTCGCGCCCGCCCCGTCCCCGGCGAGGTGCCGTACTGGATCGCCAAGTCCGCCTCCTCGACGCCCCTCGTGGATGTGCTCGGCGCGATTGCGAAACGCTCTGATTCATTTAGCCACAAAGAACGCAAAGAGCACAAAGAAGAAGAGGAAGAACTTTGTGATCTTTGTGGCGAAAAACAAGAAAGGATTTTCCTCGGGCATCTGCGCTACGCCACCTTCGGGAAGAACGAGGTGGCGTTCTGCCATCCATTCGTCCATGAGGCGAGCGAACTGGAGCACACGCTCCTCCTCGCCGGCAACTTCAACCTCACGAACGCCCATGAACTCTTCGAGGATTACAGCCGACACGGTTCCTTCCCCACGAGCAAGTCCGACGGCTACCTCGTCTGCGAACTGATCGCCCACGAACTCGGGAAAGATTTTAGCCGTGTAGAACGTGTAGATCATGTAGAATCAACACTCCCAAAACTACATGTTTCTACATGTTCTACACGGTTCAAAAATATCTCGCGCGCTTTATCCACTGCGCTTGCCAATGCGGACGGCGCGTGGACGCTTTGCGGCGCGACGGGGGACGGCTGGGCGTTCGCCACACGCGATCCGCATGGCATCAGGCCGGGCTGGTATTACGTCAGCGATGACGTGGTGTCCGTGGCAAGCGAACGCCCCGCTATCCAGGCCGCCTTCGATGTGCCGCCCGAAGCCGTGAAGGAGTTGCCTCCCGGAGAGGCACTCATCATCTCTCCTTCTGGCGAAACATCCTTTCACCACTTGCATATTTCCACATTTCCATATTTTCACAATTCCACAATTCCACATTCTTCACCCCGCCCCTGCTCCTTCGAGCGCATCTATTTCTCGCGCGCCAACGACGCCGCGATTCACCGCGAACGCAAGGCCCTTGGCGCGGCGCTCCTGCCGCAAATCCTCAAATCGGCTGAAGCGGATATCTCTGACATCTTCTTCAGTTACATCCCCAACTCCGCCCGCATCGCCTTTCATGGATTGTTGGAAAGAATATTTCATCTTATTTCACGCAGAGGCGCAGAGAGGCAGAGGTGCGGAGACTTTACAGAATTTTCCCAGCGCCTCAGCCTCTCAGCGCCTCTGCGTGATATGATCCCCCGCTTTGGGGAGGTCATCGTGAAGGACGCGAAGTTCCGCACGTTTATCGCCGATGCCGCCGCTCGCCGCGAGTTCTACAAGCACGTCTACGATGTCACCTACGGACTCGTGCGCCCCGGCCTCGATACGCTCGTCGTCCTCGACGATTCCATCGTGCGTGGCAACACGATGAAAAACGCCATTCTCCCGATGCTCGACCGGCTGGAACCGAAACGTATCGTCATCGCCTCCTCCGCGCCGCCCATCCGCTACCCCGACTGCTACGGGATCGACATGTCCACCCTCGGCGAACTCGTTGCCTTCCGCGCCCTCGTGAACCTGTTGGGTGGGGAACGGGGAATGGGGAACGGGGAACGGGAATTGAGCGACGCACTCAATAAATCCAAAAAACTACATGTTTCTACATGTTCTACACGGACAAAATTCTTCAACCCGCTCGCTCCTCTCTATGATCGCTTCACCGACGAGCAACATTGCGCCGAGATCGCCCGTCTCCTCACCCCGCCCGGCATGAAGGCCGAGGTGAAGGTGGTTTACCAGACGGTGGAAAATCTGCGGAAATGTTTGAGGGGCAGGACATCCGACAATCGGCAACCGACATTCGGGACGATAGCCCGACAGACGACACATGACGCGAGCGTATGCTTCGGAGATTGGTACTTCACCGGCGACTATCCTACGCCCGGTGGCTACAAGGTGCTGTACAAGGCTCTTGGAAACTACTTGGAGCAGAAAAGCGAAAGGTCTTACTGATTTTTAGCCACTACGAATCGTCACAAATACGATAGAAATTTTCATTTTTTCTGGTTACAAAATCTTTTGTCGTTTATGTGTTGGCGGGAGAGCGTGATTTTGGTATCATAAACGGCCCTTAATACAAGGTATTTTTGAATGGAAAGGACAACATGAAGATTTCTATGAAGATTTCTCGAAGATCGTTTCTCAGTGGGGCTGGCGGTGCGATTGCGCTGCCGTGGCTCGTACCTGCATCGGCACTCGGACGTGACGGCGCCGTCGCGCCGTCCAACCGCATCACCGTGGCCGGCATCGGCCTGGGCGGACGCGGACAGGGCGTCCTGCGCAGCTGGGTGCTGCCGGAGAAGGACGTGCAGTTCGTCGCCATCTGCGACGTGTGGAAGCCACGCCGCGAAGCCGTGAAGAAAATCGTCGATACGCATTACGGCAACAAGGACTGTAAAACTTACATTGACATGCGCGAGCTGCTGGCGCGTCCCGATATCGACGTGATCCACACCGCGACGGGCGACCGTTGGCACGCGGGCGTCTCCATCGCCGCAATGAAGGCGGGCAAGGACATCTACACCGAGAAGCCCGCTTCCATGACTATCCGCGAAGGGCAGGCCGTGGTGGCGACAGCCGCCAAGTACGGCCGCGTCTATCAGGCCGGAATGCAGCGCCTGAGCGAACCGAACTTCGTCGTGTGCAACGAGCTTATGCGTCTTGGACGCCTCGGCAAGGTACATACCGTGTACGCCCATCTGGCTCCGTGGGCAAGCGTTCTCCACCGCGATTGGCTGCCGGCGGAGCCGCTGCCGCCGCGCGACGTCATCGACTGGGATGCATGGCTCGGGCCGTGTCCGTGGCGTCCCTACAACCACAAGTACCTGCCAAGCGGATGGCATCGCGACCACGACCTCTACACCGGCCGGATCGGTGAATGGGGCTCGCACACCTTCGCGCAGTGCCATGACGCCGTCGGCGCCGAATCGACGTCACCGGTGTACTACCAGTACGTGAACGGCCCCGTGCCGGACGGACAGCGGATGCGCTTCGCGAACGGCATCGAGATGGTGTCGGTGCGCAAGGGCTGGCACGGGTCGTGCGGCGTAAGGTACGTGGGCACGGAGGGATGGGTGTCGTGTGCGGACGGCTATTCGCGTCCGGAGGCATCGCGTCCGTCGCTCCTCGCCGACTATGACAAGATCCTCGCCGACTACTGCGTGCGCACGGGCTACACCGGACAGAACCACATGCGCCAGTTCTTCAATTCGGTGAGGACGCGCACGAAGACCGTTGCGAACCCCGTGATGATGCACCGTTCCATGACGACGGTCCACTGCGCCAACATCGCCCAGTGGCTCGGCCGCGACATGAAGTGGGATCCCGTGAAGGAGCGTTTCATCGGCGACGACGAGGCCAACCGCATGCTCTCCCGCACGCAGCGCGCGGGTTGGGAGATCGTTTAGTGATTAGTGGCTAGTGGTTAGTGGTTCGAGATTAAAAAGATCCTTTGTCTTTTGTCTTCTGTCCTCTGTCCTCAAAAACTAAAAGGTTGAAAAATGAAGAAAGTGATTTTGATTTGTTCTCTCATTTCGCTCGTCGCGTCGGCGGCGGAGCTGAAGGAGCCTGTGTTCCGCATGACCGAGCCGGAACTGCTGGCCGTGTTGAAGGAAAACGGCCTTAACGACAAGGTGACGGCCTGTCAGGAACTCAGCCACGTCGGCTCGTCCGCCGCCGTGCCCGCGCTCGCGGCGCTTCTGACGGATGCCACCGAACCGGCGTTGTTTCTCGCCGCGCGCTACGCGCTTGAGAACATCCCCGGCGTCGAGGCCGAAACTGCGTTGAAGCGTGCGCTCGCCGTCGTCACGGACGCCAAGCGGCGCGGCGGGATTGAAAAGTCGCTTCGTGCGCGCACCGACCCAATCCCGGACGGCTACGCCGGCGCGAACGAGAAGCTGACCGCGTTTCCGCCGAAGAACGCCGTCCAGAAGGGCGACCTCGCCGCCGTGCCGGCGCTCGTGGAGACGGCGCTCGGTACGGGTCCCGCGGCCACGCTCGCGCGGCGCCATCTGGTCGGTTTTCCGAACGACGGCATCGTGGACGTGCTGCTGGGTCTGTTGGAAGGCGCAGATGTGAAGAAGGCCCGGCTCGCGCTGGACGTCCTGGGTACCCGCCGCGTGCGCGTGGAGATGTCAAGGTTGTTTGCGTTCGCGCGCACGACGAAACACGAGGGACTTCGCATGGAGGCGTTCAAGGCATTTGCCACGCTGTGCGATCCGGAAGACCTGCCGCAGCTGCTGGCCCTGCTGAAGGAGTTCCCGAAGGCGGACCGTCTGTCTGGAAGCATCATCCGCGTCGTCGCGCGCGCGTTTGAGATGGACACGACGCCGATAACGGTCATTAAGGCCGAATACGGATTCTTCGGGACTCCGCGTCAGGTTGCAGACATCGTTGGGGGGGTGCGTGCGCTTGTCGGGGGAGGCTCGCGTGCCATCATGGCGAGCAACCATCTGGCGGGACAAGGTGGCTTCCCGTTCGACCCTGCACCGGGCAAACACAAGGAGCTCCACCTCACGTACCGTCTCGGCGACGGGCCGGAGCTTTCGGCCATCGTGCAGGAGAGCAGCCAAATCAAGTTTACGGACTACCGCCTTCCCGAATCGCTGGCGAAGCAGCTCGTCTCCGCCGCACAAGCGGCGACGGGCGACGAGCGGGTCGCGCTCGTGCACATTATCGACACGCTCGACCGACGCGGCATCGTGCCCGGGGCGGACATGGTGCTGTTCCGTCCGATCTTCAACGGCAAGGACCTCACGGGCTGGAGCCAGCAGGACGACTACTTCTCCGTCAAGGACGGCGTGATCACCGGCGAATCCACGCCAGATCACCTGTGCAAGCCCAACCACCATCTCGTCTACACCGCCGAGGAGCTGACCGATTTCGAGCTCCGCGCGGAGTTCCGTCTTTCAAAGGGCGCCAACAGCGGCATCCAATTGCGCTGCAAACCGCAGTTCATCGGCGACAACGGCTACCAGGCGGACATGAACGGCGGCGGAAACTACGTGGGTTTCCTCTACCATCCCAGGCAGCACCTCATTGGCGCGCGCGGGTCGGACGTGGTGATCGACGCGGCGGGCAAGAAGACTGTCACGCGCTTTGCGGACGGCAAGGCGCTCCAGGACCTCTACCGCGTGGAGCAGTGGAACGACATGCGCGTGAAGGTGGAAGGGCGCACGATTACGGTGTGGATCAACGGCGTGCGCACCACATCGGTGGTAGACCCGCGTGAGGCGTTCTTCCCGTCGAAGGGGCACATTGCGCTCCAACTCCACCAAGGTCCGCCGATGAAGGTAGAGTTCCGCAATATCCGCCTTCGACGCTAGGCGTATGAGGTAAAAGATGAAACTAGAGCGCATTACAAAATGGCTTGACGATGTCCTGGACGTGAAATCGTTCTCGGACGTCTCCAACAACGGCGTGCAGATCGCGCGCATGGGGGACGACGTAAAGAAGGTCGCCTTCGGCGTCGATGCGTCCGTTGCCTTCATAGAGGCGGCGGCCGAGGCGGGCGCGCAGCTCGCCGTGGTACACCACGGCATCTCGTGGGGCGGAGGCATCGTACGGATCGTGGACGGCGTGTACAACGTGGTCGCGGCGGCCATGCGGCACAACATGGCGCTCTACGGCGTACACCTACCGCTTGACGCGAACCACGCCTACGGCAACAACTACGAACTTGCGCGCTATCTGGGACTCAAGAACCTAAAACCTGCCTTCGTGTACCATGGCGAGACGATAGGCTGCACGGGTACGTTGCCGAACGGGAAGAAGGTCGGTGTCTGTTCCGGCGGCGCGGGCGAGTTCGCCGCGGACGCGAAGAACCTCGGCTGTGACCTCTACATCACGGGCGAGGCGTCGTGGGGCGAGGTTATCATGGCGGAGAACGCGGGCATGCAGATGATATGCGCCGGACACTACGCCACGGAGACTTTCGGCGTGAAGGCTCTCGCGAAGGCGATAAAGAAGTCTCTCCGAGTTGATACTGTGTTCATTCCACGTCCAGACATTCCCAACCTGCAACCTCCGAGGCTCCCATGAAAATCTCTCTCAACAAAGAATACGCCATCCGTCATCTTGGTGTGGCAGCACTCTTTTTCGGCCTGTCGCTCTACTTCCTGTATGACGCGATCTTCGTATATCCGTACCTGCCTGCGGACGGAACGCACCACACGACGGTGGAGTTCCAGTACACGTCGGCGGCTTTGCTGGCGTTGATGTCGTTCGTGGTCGCCTTCCGCGTGTTCCTTAACTGGCGTGCGACGCTTTCGTGGGACGAAGAGCAGATGACGGGCACGCTCACATGTGGCGTGCCGCTCAAGTTTGACGCCATAGACCACTTGGACGTAGGAAAATGGGAACCGAAGCAGATTCTCGTCGTGTGCGCGAAGGACGGCCGTCGCGTGATACTGGACGCCTGGCATCACGCAGGTGCGCGCGAACTGGCGGAGAGGCTTCTTTCCCATGAACCGCCGTATGCTGTTACACCCGGCGGAAAAATGTGATATACTATACTCCTCTCTGGGCGCGTGGTGAAATGGCAGACACGCTGGATTTAGGTTCCAGTTCCGCAAGGAGTGGGGGTTCAAGTCCCCCCGCGCCCACCAGAAAAAGTTTGAACAGAACAGGCTATCTGGACAATCAGTATGAAAAAAACATTGACACGAGGCGTTCTCGCCGTAGCGTGTGCGGCGATGTTTGCCGTACACGCCCAAGTGGTGGTCACACAGACGATTAAATTGAAGCGAGGTTGGAACGCGGTCTATGTCGAGGTGTCGCCGGCCGTGTCGCTGGATGAGGTTTTTGCGGATTGGCCGGTGAAATCGGTTGGATTCTACGATCCGGCGTCTTTCCTCGCCACGCGCCAGTTCTCGCAGACGTGGGATTCGCAGGGTCTGTCGATGAAG
The DNA here is from genome assembly GCA_902779075.1 of uncultured bacterium. The sequence goes on from CACZAK010000020.1 coordinate 23,416, forward strand.
CCCATTGCGATGTGGCATCGTGGCATCCCGGAGGCGTCGCAGATAAAGTACATACCCGCCGGCACGGTGTGCCTCGCATTCAGCACGAACGATGAACAGACTGTGGTGTCCGTGCAGGGCGTCCCCGCCGCACCGCGCATGACGTGGCACGTCACGGATACGAACGAGGTCTATAACTTCGTGGGGTTCTCGCTTCAGCCGGACGCGAAGATCGCGCCGAGCGACTATCTCGAGGGCTTTGACGGAAACTTCACAAAAAGCGGTTTCTACAAATTCGCCGGCAACGACGAGGATGCGTCGCCGAGCATCACGCGGGTGTACGACACGTCGAAAGTGTCGGACGGCGACGTGCTGCTCGTGGCGACTGACACGCAGAGCGACTGGTCTGGCGTGCTGAACGTCTCGCCGATGGGCGGGCTTGACTTCGGAAGTGGTTCGTCGAAGGCGACGCTGTCCATCCGCAATGACGGCGCGGAGGACCGCACGGTGTCCGTCGCGATGGAGACGTCGCCCTCTTATGGAGACGTGGTGCTGCCGCGCGGCGCAGTGCACATCCGCGACGCGGCTGTGGCACTTACCAATGGGGCTTGGGCGGTGGCTGGCGGCGCGGACTCGCCGCTGGCGACGAAGCGCCTTGCCGCAGGCGAGACCTGGAAGCTGGAGTTCGGGATAAACCGTCCGTCGTTCGACACGGGCGCGAAGGGCCTGAAGTTCGGCGCGCTTCTGCACGTGACGGACGTGGACGGCAAGTCGAAGATGCGCGTGGACGTGCCGCTGTCCGGCGAGACGTCAGGGCCGTCGGGCGAGACATGGCAGGCGGGCCTGTGGGTGGCGGACGTCGAGTTCAGCCGCATCGTCTCGCCGGGAAGCGACAAGGAGACGGAGACCGGCGGCTCGGTGAAGCTGCGCCTGCCGATCCACATCGACTCGCATGGGACGGTGCGCCTCCTGCAGCGTGTCGTGGCGGCGGGTGAGACGGCGGCGGACGGCACGTACGCCTACCGTCTCTTTGCGGGGACGGCGACGGTCCCGACGACGGCCCATGTCGCGATGCGCATCAGCGCGGTGTGCCTGCCGACGGAAATCCCCGTAGTTCAGGCGACGGCGGCGGACATCGGCGCGGGTACGGCCACATTCGCGTTCACCGTGGCGGGTGGCGGGGCGACGAGCCTTCTGCGGCATCCGCTCCACCCGCAGCACGATGGGCTCCGGTGGGACTTCAAGACGCCCGCGCCGAACGGCGACGTGTTCTCGAACTACAAGGGCGACGTGAAGCCGGAGACGTTCTCGGTGCAGAACGAGATCACGCTCGCGCTCGTCCTGAACGGCGGCGAGGCGGCGTGGAACCCGGAGGAGACGAAGGGCGGCACGTGCCGTTGGACACTCACGAACCTCATGCGGCAGGGCCCGATCACGCTTGTCGGCGACATGTCTATCAAGCGCGTCAGCCCCCAGACGGAAATCATTTTGCAGTAACGTCTTTAAAAAGAAAAAGAGGAGCAATCATGAAGAAACTGGTCATTGGAATCATGTTCGCGGCCGCCGCTGTCGCAACCCTTCCCTGTGCTGCGGCGGGAGCCGCGTTCACGTACCAGGGCGTGATCAAGGAAGTGGGCGGCGCCGTGCCCGCCAACAAGAACCGGACGGTCCAGTTCCGCATCTACGACGGACCGACGACGGATCATCCGCTCTGGGGCCGCGCGTACAACGTGCTTCTCGATGCGAACGGGCTTTTCAACACCGCGATCACCGACGCGGCGGGCAGCGAGATTAACGGAGTGACGTCAACGGGTCTCGCGACCATCCTCGCGCAAAAGTCCGGTACGACGCTCTACATCGGCCTTACCGTCGACAACTCCTCCGGCGAGATCTCGCCGCGCCAGGCGCTCCTCGCGGTGCCATACGCCATCCATGCGGCCGACGCGGCGGCGGCGAGCGGCGACTTCACCGTGGAAGGGCAGACGACTCTCAAGGGCGGACTCACCGTGCAGGGCGGTGTGAACGCGGGCGCGGTCTCGGCGACGAGCCTTTCGGTGACTGGCAACATCTCTGCCGGGACGGCCGGTGCCTTCTCCGGCTACGGCACGATCCCAGTTGGCGGCATCGTCATGTGGAGCGGCTCGGCGTCCAACATCCCGGACGGTTGGAAGCTCTGCAATGGAAGCAACAACACCCCCGACCTCCGCAACCGATTCATCGTCGGCGCCGGCGATGAATACGGCGTGGGGCACACGGGTGGCCAGAAGCAGGTCACATTGACGACGAACGAGATGCCGAGGCACTACCACGAGTACGTGGGCGACGACCAGCTGAGAAACATAGAGTCCGGATGCTCCACGCTTATGCGCTACACGTCCACGCGCTACGACGCGGACTCCAGGACGGGCGGCAATTACTACAGCGGCGTCTTCGGCACGAGCTACGCCGGCAGCGGCCAGGCGCACGAGAACCGCCCGCCGTACTACGCGCTGTGTTTCATCATGCGCGTCAAGTAAGGATCGCCACCGATGAGACGATTGCTCTTGCTGATGATGGCGGTGGCCGCGACAGGCGCGGCCCTCCCGGCGCGGGCGGAAAACCCCACTTACGTGCTGGGCATTCCAAGTGCGCCGACGATCTACCTGTCGGGCGACGCGGCCGACAATGCATGGCTTGCGGCGAACAACGCCTGTCCGGCGATGTCCATCGCCGCGACGACGGGCGGCGTTTCGCGCGTCGAGTTCCTCGGTGCGCCGCGCATGGCGCTTGAATGCGCCGAGGCGGGATTCCCGCTGGAGCGCGCCAAGCCCGACTACTATCTCGCCGACGAGATCGAGCCGCCGGACGGCGTGGACTGGGCGACGACGTACGACGCCTACCTCGCGCTGCCGGCCGACGCGCGCGACAAGTTCATCTTCGACGAGGACGACCACCGCCTGTTCGCGGCGCGTGGCGGCGTCCAGACGTTCACATGGTATCTCGCCGACGGCTCGGTCCGTCCGATGACGTACAACGTGTCGATGTCGTGCTCCGGGCGTCCGCGCCGCATCTACTGGACGGACTACCCGTACAACAGCCCGGGAATCGACCTGAGCGGCAAGTTCGTGAAGTTCTTTGGGAGCGACGAGATCCTGACGCCCCGCTACGGTAGCGTCACGAACGTCGCCGCTGGCATCCAGCAGGTCATCACCAACAAGATCGTGAGCGGGCTCTGCCTGGACCCCTCGACCAAGACGCTCTACGCCTACGGACAGCTCCAGGGGCAGGTCGTGATGGCCTACTACGACTCGGGCACGTTCGAACGGCTGCTCCACGTGCAGGTGGTCGAGGTGTGCCGTCCGCAGGTGAACCGCCTCAAGGGCGAGATCGGGCGGCCCCTAAAGCCCGACGGGCGCGGCTACGACGTGGCCGGCCTCCGTCCCCAGCCGACCTACGTGCAGCCGTCCGACAACCGCGGCGACTACTACTACCAGCACAAGGGGATGCATTCCTACAGCCCCAAGAACGGCAACGTCTATCCGCTCCGCCCGACGAAGGACTATCCGTCGAACATGGAGGTCTACTGGATGGAGACGGACGAGATGGAGGTCGATTGGCCGTTCGAGCTGGACCAGTACGCATGCGACTGGCCGGAGGACGCGACCGTGTTCGTGCGCGGCACCGCCGCTGCCCCCGGGTGCCCCATCTACGTGCCGTCTGGCTACTCTGCCACGCTCATGGACTACCAGGAACCGGAGGGACATGCCCACGCGGTTACCGGAGACGGCACGTTCACGACACTCGGCGAGGGGTATTCGCTCCTCAAGCTCGCGGCAGACGACAACGTGTGGTTCGTGCCGATCCACTCGATCATGCGCACGAACACCAACTACTTCACGCTTGCGGCGGAGGACATCCGCGTCGGCGTCGAGCTCCAGCTGCGCGGCGGAAGCGTCGCCGGCACGGCGCCGGGGTTCAACCCGGCATGCGACGTTTCCAGCCCCGGCTACATCTACGAAACCGCCTCCGCGCCGATCTGGAATCCGGACCTCTACGTTGCGCCGAAGCCGGACACCGCAGGCGGCGTTTCGACCGACATCGCCGAGGTGTCCTCAGACACCAACAAGTACGAGTCCGTCATCTACGCCGTGAGAGCGAGTGGAAATATCGAGGTTTGGTGGAACACCGCGATCCAGGAAGAGGGAATGGAAAAGCCGCTCGTGATCCCCACCCTGCCGCAGGTCTATTCCGTGCGGTGGCCGGAACCGGGCGAGACGCCGCAGATCGTGCTCGCCTCGCAGCTCGGCAGCGCGTCGGAATCGATCTTCTCGCACAACATGGGGTTGTACCTCTCCGAGACGAACTCAACGGCGGCGCTTCCCGAACGCAAGTACTTCGACGAGAGCGACGGCGGCACGGTCATGTTCTGGGTGAAGCCAGGCGAGTATGTCCGCAGCATCCTCTCGCACAGCGTGGTCGGATTTGGATTCGGTGCGCCTCGGGAGGACCTCACGGTTGCGCTCATAGACGTCTACAGGCGTAACGGCACGACCTATCTCGAATTCGAGCGTTACGAGGACGCACGCTATGTCGACTACACGGATCCCGTGCAACTTCCGGGGAATGCCGGATGGCTCCATGTGGCAGTGTGCCTCTCGACAACTGGGGTGGTCGTATTCGTGGACGGGCAGAGCGTCTATTCGGGGGACGGCTCAACGGAGGGGATCCTCTCCGGCGCCTGCTCGGGTGTGATTGGTGCCATGTCCGCGCCGACCGCCTTCACCCGCTCGGGGACGACGGTGGGTGAGGTGCTCTTCTGGAACCGCGCGCTGTCGGCCGACGAGATCAGGTTGGAAATGCTCAAGGTCCACTCGGGGCGCGAGAACAACCTCACCGGGTGTTTCTCTTTCGTGGACGGGACGGATCTCGTCGTGACTGGGACCGACAGGCGCACGTTCGTCGAAAAGGCCCTCGGAACCGTGTGCGCCGCCCACGGGTGCTTGGCCGAGGAGAACGGGCCGCCGGCCGCCGGGACCGGCGTGATCGACGCGGACGGCGACGTCACGCCGAAGATCTACGTGCAGAACGACCGTGGCAAGACGGGCTACAACCCGAACGAGGAGCATGCCATCGTGCGCGCGGGCTCGGGCGGCTACGTGGCGTGGGCGCTCCGCGCCGACTTGAACACGGAGGGATCGTCCGCGCCTGGCGTGCTCGTGGAGTACGTGAAGGGCGGGCGCAAGGCGATGCAGTGGTTCGACGTGGCGGTCACGAACAGCGTCTACCCCGAACTCGCCGCCGACTGCGTGGCGGGGAAGGCGTTCCCCGGCCCGCACCCGATCGACTTCTTCGACGATCCGTGGTGTCCCGAGGATTCGTGGGACGAGCCGGTGGCGACGGCGCCTGCGTTCCGCGACCGCAAGAACCAGCTCTGGGCGCGCGCCGCCGGCACGGCGACGATGCGCATGTACTACCGCATGCAGGAGGGCTTCGCGTTTCCGGCCCTCGACCAGGCGAGCTGGCCCGCCGTCGGGACGGCGATTCCGTGGCTCTCGCTCCTCGGTGGCCTGCCGAGCTCCCCGTCGGTCCTGTCCGCCACGCCGCATCCGTGGACGTGGCGCGTGAAGTGGCCGGACGCCGTCCCGGAAATCGAGATCGGACGCACGCTCACCATGGCGGCGTCTGGCTTTCCGGAGGTGTGGAACTGCAAGTCCGTGGGTGTGGTGTGGCCCGCGACGGAGGAGGCGCGCAATGCCACGGCGATGCTGTTCGACCCCACCGTGGCGCAGGCGAGCGGCTTCCCGAAGACGACCTACGCGACCGTTGCAGACGCGATCGCCGACCTCGGCATCAAGCAGGGCGCGGGCGGAAACGGAACGCTCCGCAAGGGGCGCTGGACGTTCGACGGGCTGCCTCCGTCGATCTCCAAGCGGTTCTATCTCGACACGACGGCGGACGTCACGCGCTGCCTGAAGCTCGAGGGCGAGATGGAGGACAATTCGGCGGGCGTCTCGCTTCTGCACGTGAACGTGCTGAACGCCTCGGAGCGCGAGGTCCTCTCGTCGCTTCTCGACTCGACCGCCTCTGCCGCCGGCAAGAGAGCGTGGCGCACCGCCATCGCCGCGCTCGCCACGAAGTGCGTGAAGCCGAGTCCGCACAGCGGGGTCTCCGAGAAGGAGGACCGTATCGACTACGAGCCGCGCGACCACTATGCGCTCTTCACGATGGGCGCGACGAACTACGTGACGCTCATCGAGAACGACACGACGAACGCGCTGATGAACGTCGCGCAGGGCGATCCGATCTCGATGCACCTCGTCAAGGTCGTCCCGAAGTACTACACGGCCCGCGTCGTCACGCGCGAGGACCCGCTCAACCTCCTCTCGCAGCAGCTTTCGATCATCTACGGCGAGGCGTTCGCCGGCGAGCCGGAGCAGTACGTGTTCGAGTGGAAGAAGTGCCGCCCGCACGCCGACGGCTCCGTGCCGACGGACTTCGACGACGAGTACACGGCGAAGTTCGAGCCGACGGCCGGCCTCACGCGCTTCACGATCGGGCACCAGGGTGACACGCTCGAGAACATGGTGAACACGTACTACGCCGTGCGCTACCGCGCGGCGAGCGAAAGCTCGCCCGCCTACGCCGCGATGGGATACGCCTGGTCGGAGTGGACCGATCCGCCTGCGCTCGCGGAAGGGTGGGTGCAGCGCGTCCTCAACAACGTGACGCCGTTCGCGCAGCGGATGCGCGACCTCGCGGAGAACGAGGCGGAGACGCCCGTCTCCATGATCGTGCAGGCCGGCAAGCCCTATGAGGGCGACGTGGCGCTCAACAACGACACGCTGAAGGACACGGGCCTCATCCAGCTCTACGAGACCCTGCTCTCCAAGGCGGAGTCGATGTCGCTCCAGATGGGCATCGACGACCTGGACGCGAACAAGCAGCTCCAGCTCGCGGTCGCCCGCCTCGCCGACCTCTACAACACGCTCGGCGACGAGGCGTACATCGACGCCCTGAACCCGACGATCGGCTTCGGCGCGAACTTCAACAACGTCGAGATGACCGGATTCGAGCTCGACTACGGGGCGCTCTCCACCGCGCTCTTCGCGTTCGACAACCAGGTGCCGACGCTCCTCGACGAGGAGCTCGCGCTCCTGCGCGGCCGGAGCGGCGACAACGCGCCCTCCACGCACATCTCGCCTTACTACAACCGCCTCGTGTGGAACTTCACGAAGGGCATCACGGCGGGCGAGGTGGCCTACGCCGTCAACTACGACATCAGCGGCAACAACAAGGGCATCATCGACGAGAACGACGCGGCCGACATGTATCCGCAGGGCCACGGCGACGCCTATGGGCACTACCTCAGCGCGCTCTCCGGCTACTACCGCCTCCTGCGCAACCCGCACTTCACGTGGGGCGCGCCCGCAATGGGCGAGATGACGGTGGCGGACGCCGTGGTGAACGTGGACTACTACGACGAGGCGCAGTTCGCAAAGGCCGCGTACAATGTCGCCAAGGTCGCCGCCGAGACGGTGGACCGCACGGCGCGCAAGGCGTATCGGGACAACGGCGGCGCGTCCGGCGCGGGCTACCTCGACGACGACAAGACCCGGAACTTCGGCTACGGCGAGTGGGCGTCGCGCGGCGGATTCGGGGCGCTCTGCAACTGGGCCGTGGGGAATGCGCTCCTGCCCGTCGAGCCCAAGAGCGGCAACTTCTGGCGCTACGCCTTCCGGAACGAGTCTGACTTCATCATGCTTCTGGCCGACGAGGACGAGGAATCGTATGGGGATCTCGACCCGGATGGACAGTGGACGGTCGAGTTCCAGATCGTGCCTGTGTCCGCGCAGCCTTCCGACGACGCCAATCTCCTGACCGTGATGGGGGAGAACTCGGCGTTCGGGTTCAGCCTCGCGGACGGGAACAAGCTGGTGTTCGAGCGCCTCAGCGTGATCTCCGCGACCGTCACGAACACGATCTACCACTACGCCTATACCAACCTGACGGAGTCCGCCAACGCCGATTCGTCCGTGACGTTCGCCGTGACGAATGGCACCCGGATCCTCGAATGCGTGTTCTACGGCACCAACAGCGTACCAGTCGCCCTGCCCGCTGGGTACAACGCCGGTCTGCAGCTTGCCCAGGGCGTGGACGAGGCTCCGGACGCGCCCGTCTGGGACGGCTGGGCATGTGCGAAGTGGCGGGATCCGGACACGGGCGAGTTCCTGCCGTACGTGTATGAGTCCACGGTCGAGACCACGGAGCCGTCCGACATCGTACTCGACAGCGTCGAGATCGGCACGGTCGCGTCCGGCGAGAACACGCTCGTGGCGATCCGGTCTCGCGGCGGCGCGGCGACCGTGACGTTGTTCGACAAGTCCGGCGCGAAGATCGTCGAGGAGGCGGTCGTCGGCTCGCTGGGTGCGGAATTGCGCTTCCTGCTGCTCGGCGAGGGGTATGCCGGGGAGATCGGCGAGGTCAGGTTCTGGGAGGACGTGTACAGAACGGACGCCGACCTCCTCGAGAAACGCGAGTTCGTCTCTCCGCTTTCCGAGGGACTCGCGCTCTACCTGCGGCCGATTGCGGATTCCGCGCCGTCGGGCGACGTCTCCATCGCCGACGAAAAGGACCCCTCCGCCATCTGGACGGTCGAGGGCGGCGAATGGCTCGTCGCCGCCGAGAGCGGGATGTCCATCGACTTCGAGGACGAGGGCCTGAAGCGGATCGACCGCTCCACCGTGCCGGAGCTCGCTTCGCTGGCCTCGCTCATTCCCTCCATCCAGAAGAAGGTTGACCAGATGGACGCGGGGCTCAATCCGCTCGGCCTCGCTTCGGCCGCGATTCCGTTCGACCTCACGCCGATCGGCGAGGGAGACGACGCGAAGACGCACTTCGAGCAGATCCGCGAGCGCGCCGGCACCGCGCTCGCCAACGCGCGCAAGCTCCTCGACAAGGCGCAGTTCTACGGGTCGCGCATCCGGATGCTGCAGGAGTCGCAGTTCTCGCGCGAGAACCAGCTCGAGACGATGGAGTTGGAGAAGAAGAACGCGCTGATCGAGTACTTCGGCTATCCGTACGAGGGTGACATCGGGCCGAGCGGGACGTACGTGCAGGGCTACGACGGCCCCGACCTCGTCCACTACGCCTGGATGGAGCCGGAGACGTGCGGCCTTTCAGCGGGCGAGGACGTCAAGTCCGTCACGAAGGCCATCTACAAGTTCGACGTGTCGAAGTACACCGGGGGCGCCGCTGACGGAGTGGTGAAAATGTATAACTTCTACGACAAGACCGGGCAGATGACGCTCGAGTTCGAGAAGTCCGCCGCCGGCATCATCCTGAAGCCGTCCACTGTCACGGGCAAGCGCCGGGCGCAGGGGCGCATCCAGGACGAGCTCGGCAACCTGATCGCCGCCTACGCGAACTTCAAGTCCGCCATTGCGGCGTGGGACGTTGCCATCCACCAGTTCGACTACGAGAACACGACGATCTGGTCGAAGTTCGGCCGCGACCAAGCCATCCTTGCGCTGACGGAAATCAAGTACGCGAAGGACGCGGTCTCGGCCTGGACGGACACCGCAAGCAAAATCGCGGCGAATACGCTTGAAGTCTCCATGCGCCTCACGGGCGCGGCTTCGGACGCCGTCCTCCACTCCGTCCCGAAGGTGGTGGGCGCGGGAATGACCGTGAACGTCGATCCGCAGGCCGCCGCAGCCGCCGTCCAGAACGTGCCGCGCCTTGCGGCTACGACGGCCCAGGCGACGGCCCTTGTCGCCGCCAAGAACGCCTTGGTCGAAAACAACGGGTTCGACACGTTCTTGCAGGTGCTGCTGGACCAGCTGGAGATGGCGAGCGAATACGTCGACAAGTACGACGAGTACTATCAGCGGATGCTCGCCGCCGCCGAGAAGGTGAACGACGCGGCGGGCGAGGTGCGTTCGGCGTTCGTCGAGCTCCAGACCGCGCAGTGCGCCGTCGAGACCGTCATCGCCGAGGCGGAGCGCCTCCTCGACGAACGCACGCTCGTCCGCCAGCAGGCAGTTGACTCGCTCACCAAGACGCGCTACAACGAGATGTTCTTCCGCCTTGCGCGCAACAACGCGCTCTCGCGCTACTCCGCACAGTTCGAGCTCGCTCAGAAGTACGCCTACCTCGCCGCGCAGGCCTACGACTACGAGACGGGCCTGCTCTCCTCCGACCGCCGGAGCGGCGAGCGGTTCCTCGCGCGCATCGTCGGCGCCCGCACGCTCGGCGAGTTCGACGACGACGGCGACCCGATCGCGGCCTCCGACGCCGCGAAGGGCGACGGCGGGCTCGCCGCCGTCCTCGCGGAGATGGACGCCAACTGGCTCGTCCTCAAGCCGCGCCTCGGCATCAACAACCCGCAGCCGTACGCCACCTGGTTCTCGCTCCGCCACGACCTCTTCCGCATCTACGACGAGGAGGACGGCGACAAGGCGTGGAAGACGGAACTCCGGAAGTACGTCGTCGGCGATCTCAACGCGCTGCCCGAGTTCCGCCACTACTGCCAGCCGCTCGCCGGCTCGTCGGAGCAGAAGGAGCCCGGGCTCGTGATCCCGTTCCCGTCGCTGATCGCCCACGGCTACAACTTCTTCGGGCAGAAGCTCGTCGGTGGCGACTCCGCGCTCGATTCCACGTACTATGCGACCCACATCGCCTCGGCAGGCATCCACTTCGAGGGCTACGACGACGACTCCCTCGCGAAGACGCCGACCGCCTATCTCGTGCCCGTCGGCGAGGACCGCATGAGGGCCGTGGGCGACCGCAGCACCATCCTCTCGTGGAAGGTCGTCGATCAGACCATCCCCGCACCCTACGTGATCGGTTCCACGCAGCTGGACGATCCCGACTGGACTCCGCTCTACGACGGTGCGACGGGCGGCAACGACCTCGGCGCGCGCATCCGCAAGCACCCGTCCTTCCGCGCCTACTACGATGACGCGGGCAAGGACCCGAACGACGACTCGCTCGACTGCACGCGCCTCGTTGGGCGTAGCGCGTGGAACACGAAGTGGCTCCTGATCATCCCCGCCGGCTCGCTCGGCGCGGACCGCGCGGCCGCCCTCTCAGCGTTCGTCAACGGCGTCGATTCCAACCGTGACGGCAAGCTCGACTTCGCGGGCGTCGCCGACATCAAGATCGGCCTCAAAACCTACTCCACAAGCGGAAACTAAGGAGGGTAACTATGAAACGTTCAATCATGTTGTTTTGTTCCGTGCCATTCATGGCGTTTGCGGCGAATCCGCCTGCCGCCGTCACTCCGTACACCTTTCTCGGAAGGGTGACGGACGCAACCCACAAGGCGTTCGCCGGCGATCGCACGGCTACAGTCGAAGTTGCAGACGCTTCAGGCAATGCCCTTAGCACGACCAAGACGTTCTTCCGTGCCGATTCGCGCCGCAACTATGTGCTCTCGGTGCCGTTGGCGACCGCTTCCGCAAATGGCTATGCCGTGCAGAACGACGCGCTTGAAATTTCCGTGACGGACGACATCGGCAAGGTCTGGAACGGCGTGGTCGTCGGTGCGACAGCCGGTGCGCCGGGCGCACTCCGGGAGGTCGATATCGTTCTCGGGGAGGATGCAAATGGCGACGGAATCGACGACGTGCTCTATGCCGAACTCAAAGCGCAGTGGGAAGACAGCGACTACTGGCGGCGGGGCGAGACGTTCGATCCGACGAAGGACTACGACGGCGACGGCGTCTCCACGATCACCGAGGCGCTTTCCGGCACCAATCCGTTCGATCCCGAAGACGTGCTGAAAATCACGGCGTTCACGCGCAACACTGCGGGAGGGACGCGTTCCGTCGTGTCTGGAAATACAGGTACGACTCTTGCCTTCGACGCGATCGGCGGACACGCCTACTCGGTGGAGGAGGCGACCGACCTCACGAAAAAGGACTGGAAACCATGTTCGTTCACCGTCCCCGGCTCGGATGTTCCCGTGAACGCCATTTCTGTCCCCGCAGGTGCCGGCTTCACCACAAGTACCGTCTATCTGCTTCCATCCTCGTCTACCAACGCCTTTTTCCGCGTTCGCACGGACTGATCCCTTTTGGGGTGTTTTAAATTCCGCTCAGAGATTCCAAAACTAGGGAATCCTTCTATGTGAAGTGACGCCTTTAGCGGCGTTTTTACGGGGCCGTTCCGCCACGAGGCGGGGCGGCCCCCGAAAA
>CACZAK010000021.1 GCA_902779075.1 uncultured bacterium
CCAACCGGCAACAGACTCAAGATCAGACAGTATTTCGTCGAACCGTTCCTTCAAGTCCGTCAACACATGGTCATGATCGACAGAAATGCGGTGATGAGCGTAAGTGGCCGCTGCCGTCCCCCCGACGAGCACCGCCCCCGGAATAATCTTTTGAAGGTGTGCGGCAGAGGAAAGCAACCGTTCCCATTCTGGAATCGGCTTATCCGGCATAAAGTCTCCACAAATGGTATTTCTGGTCGTATGGATCGGAACAATGCGCTTCGCAAACACGACGGATTTTTTCCATGACCGAAGCCTCCCCGCGCGAACGATCTCGAAGAAAAGCCCAGTCGGCACGCCCGCCGCGATCAATGATGTCGTCAATCGCCGCCGTGCTCAAGACATCTCCTGTCTGAATGTGCCTATGTTCCATGAACTTCTTCTTTTTGCGTTGCCCACAGACGGCGACGATTTTACTGTTGCTCACCGTCTGACCCGCGCGTGTAATCTGTCATCTCGCCTTTGAGATGCAAGACGGAAATAGTATGCCACATTCCCCCGCCCAACGCAAGCGGATTTTGGGAAATTGAAGTTTTGCGCGCGGTTTGAGATGTGAATGCGCGGCAATACCGAAACGCCGCCTGGAAGGCGGCTTTCCCAGTTAGGCGGCTCGCCCGGAGGGCTCGCCCCACCTTGCGGCGGTCGCGGGGCGATCGCCCTACCACTGCTCGGCGGGACGCCTCGCCCCACCGAGCGGCTCGCGTGTACGCTCGCCTGCGACTACCGCAGGGTCTCGGACCCGAGCGCGGTCGCCTGCTGGACGACAGTCGTCTTCTCGTAGCAGGCGAACGAGCCGTCCACGAGCTCCTTCGGCGGCTTGCGGCTGAAGAGATTTACGATCGGCACGATCACGAGCCCGCCGATCATGGCGAGCGCGCCCGTGTTGATCGGCGATTTCAGGAACGCCGGCATCGCGTCACGACAGAACACGCCCACGAGCGTGAAAGCCGGCGCGAGGATGAAGCACGCCCAGCAGGAGGCCGCCGTCACCTTTTTCGAGTAGAGCGCGTAGAGGAACGGCGCGAGGAATGCGCCCGCCATTGCGCCCCACGACACGCCCATCATCTGCGCGATGAAGGCAATGGGGCTCGTGCTCTTGTACTGCACGAGCGCAAGACCCGCCGATATGGCGATGAATACAACGATTAGCGAGCGGATGCAAAGAACCTGCTTCTTCTCGTCCATCTTCTTGACGATCGTCCCGTTGAGGAAGTCGATCGTGAAAGTGGAGGACGACGTGATGACGAGCGAGGAGAGCGTGCTCATCGAGGCGGAGAGGACGAGCACCACCACAAGCGCGATGAGCATCGATGGCAGCCCTTCCAGCATCTTCGGAATGATGGCGTCGAAGCCGTCCGCCGGCACGCCCTTCGCCGTCACGTTCAGCACGCTGGAGAAGAGCCGACCGAATCCGCCCAGGTAGTAGCAGCCGCCCGCCACGACGAACGCGAATAGCGTGGAAATGATGGTGCCCTTCTTGATGGATCCCTCGTTCTTGATCGCGTAGAACTTCTGCACCATCTGCGGAAGGCCCCACGTGCCGAGCGACGTAAGGATGACGACGAAGAGGAGGTTCAGCGGCTCGGGTCCGAGGAAGGACGTGAAGATGCCCGGCGTGGGCGAGCCGCCCGGCAGGACCGACGGCCCCTCAATGCGCGCAAGGCCGTCGAGTGCGACGAGCAGTCCGCCCTTCGACTCGAGAACCGCCCAGATTACCACCACGAGACCCACAAGCATGATAATTCCCTGGATGAAGTCGTTGATGGCAGTGGCCATGTAGCCGCCCGCGATCACGTAGATTGCGGTGAGGACCGACATCAAAACGACGCACCAGGTGTAGTCAATGGAGAACGCCATCCCGAAGAGACGGGAGAGGCCGTTGTAGAGCGACGCAGTGTAGGGAATGAGGAAGACGAAGATGATGGCAGCCGCCATAATCTTGAGCGCGGGACTGCCAAAACGTTTGGCGAAGAAGTCAGGCATGGTGGCGGAGTCGAGGTGCTGAGTCATGATGCGCGTGCGGCGTCCCAGCACCGCCCAGGCAAGGAGCGAGCCGATGAGCGCGTTGCCGATGCCTACCCACGTGGCGGAGATGCCGTACCGCCAGCCGAACTGCCCGGCATAGCCCACGAACACGACGGCGGAGAAGTAGGACGTACCGTAGGCGAACGCCGTGAGCCAGGGGCCGACCGACCGGCCGCCCAGCACAAATCCATCCACGTTCCGCGCGTGCCGTCGGCAGGCGAAACCGATCACCACCATGACCGCGAAAAACAGAAACAACAACGATGCCTTGATCAGCATGTCCATGACAACCCCGCCTTTTCCTTTCTTCTATTAACTAACCACTAGCCACTAACCACTAAGCACGAATAGGACTATAGCGCGGCACGAGCGTCTTCATGATGCACCATGCGATGAGGTACGCCACGGCGCAGAAGCAGAACACGATCATGTAGCCGGCGGGCTTGCCCGCATAGCCGAGGAAGGAAAACGCCTGACCCTGCGTCTCAGCGTAGGTGAAGAGCTTGCCCGCGCCCTTCTGGATGATGAACGAACCGAGACCGCCCGCCATCGCGCCCATGCCGGTGACGGAGGCGATCGTGGACTTCGGGAACATGTCGCCGACAGTCGAGAAGATGTTGGCGCTCCATGCCTGGTGTCCGGCGGCGGCAAGGCCGATCAGGCAGGCCGGGAACCACACGGAGACGCCGGCGAGCGGCTGCGTCACGAGCGCCGCGAGCGGGAAGAACGCGAAGATCAGCATCGCCCTCATGCGGCACATGTACGGGTTGCCGCCGAAGAAGCCCTTGTCGATGAAGATCGTCGGCAGTTTGCAGCCGTAGATCGAGACCACCGTCACGATGAGGTAGAGCGTGAAGATGAGCGCCTGGCCCATGCCCGTGACGGGACCGTGTCCGAGCTCCTTGAAGTACGCCGGCGCCCAGAAGAGGTAGAACCACCACACGCCGTCCGTGAAGAACTTGCCCACGATAAAGCTCCACGTCTGGCGGAAGGTAAAGCACTTGAAGAAGGAGATGGGCTTTTCGTCGGAGGGGGACGCGGCGGGCGGGACGCCCGCCGCGGCATTTGCGGGCGAGACGCCCGCCACCCCGACTTTATGCGCCACACCGACTTTTTCAGTTGCTTCAACCTTTTCAGTTGCCACTGCGGGCTTTTCATTATCATCCTGCGAGACGTATGCCAGCTCGGCCTCGTTCACGAACTTGGACTTCTCGGGCTTCGTGTAGAGCCACTGCCAGAAGAACATCCAGATGAAGCCGGCGCCGCCGATGATGATGAACGCCATCTCCCAGCCGCACCATTTGGCGAGCGGAGGGATCGTAAGAGGAGCGGCGAGCGCGCCCACGGACGCGCCGGAATTGAAGATTGACGTCGCGAACGCGCGGTCCTTTTTCGGGAAGTACTCCGCCGTCACCTTGATGGCAGCCGGGAAGTTGCCCGCCTCTCCGAGAGCGAGGATAGCGCGGCACCCGAGGAAGAGCCACACGGAAACGCCCGCGATCGCGGCCGCCGTGGCGCTGCCCGCCTGCACGGCGCGAAGCGCCTCCACGGAGTTCACGTCCTTCACGAACCAGCAAGTAGCGATGCCGCATGCGGCGTGGAGACAGGCACCAACCGACCACACGAAGATGGACCACAGGTAGCCCTTCTTGGTGCCCATCCAGTCGATGAACTTGCCGGCGAAAAGACACGCAACGGCGTAGATGAGCGAGAACCATGCCGTAATCGTGCCGTAGTTGTCATCCGTCCAGTGGAATTCCGGCTTGATGAAATCGGGGAAGGTGAGCGAGAGTACCTGTCTGTCGAGGTAGTTGACGGTGGTCGCCACGAAGAGCATCGCGCAGATCACCCAACGGAATTTAGTCATTTTCATTTCGTCTCCTTTTTCTTCGAAGTAGCAGTCGCAACCGGCTTCTCCACGAAATCGCGGATGCGGTCGAGGGTCGTCGCGCTGAGGATGTGCTCCATGAGGCAGGCGTCCTTGTCGGCCGTCTCCTCCGGCACGTTCAACTTGATGAGAAACGCCTTGAGCAGGGTATGGCGGCCGAGCACGTTCGCCGCGAGTTTGCGTCCCTTCGCGGTGAGCTCGATGTCGCCGTACGGCTCCTGGTTCACGAGTTCGAGCTTCTTGAGCTCCGTGATCGCCTTCACCACGGAAGGCATCTTCACGTGGAGGTCCAACGCCACGTCGCGCACGCGAGCACGCCCCTTCTGTAGGATGAGGACGTGTATTTCCTCAAGGTAGTCTTCAAGCGATTTGGTCATTTGCAACCTCCTGGACAGCTTCCGCTTCGGACGCAGTGGGCTCGGCATTAGGCACGGCAGCCGTCGCGCGCGTGGGATTGCGGCGTGCAAACTCCTTCGCGAACGCGCGGTACGCCTCCGCGCCGCGGCATGAAGGATCGTAGAACACGACCGGCTGGCCGAAGCTCGGCGCCTCGCTCGTGCGCACGTTGCGGGGGATCATCGTCTCGAACACCTTCTCCCCGAAGTGCGTGCGTACCTCCTCTACAACGTCGGCGGAGAGACGCGTGCGCGCGTCGAACATCGTCATGAGGATTCCGTTGAGCTCGAGCGCCGGGTTCGCGCCGTTCGCCTTCAGTCGAGCGATGAGGTTCTGCATCACGCCGAGGCCCTCGAGGGCGTAGTACTCGGCCTGCATCGGCACGAGGATGCCGTCCGCCGCCGCGAGCGTGGACGTCATGAGGATGCCGAGGGACGGCAGGATGCCGAGGGACGGCGGACAGTCCAGCAGGATGTAGTCGAAAACGTTCGCGTCGCGGATCGCCTGCAGCACGTTGCGCACCACCTGGAGGCGGTCGGGACGCTGCGCGAGGTCGATCTCCGAGCCGGAGAGGTTCACCTCCGACGGAATCACGTTGAGGTTCTCGTACGGCGTGGGCTGGATCATGTCCGCGATCTGCTGCGTGCCGATGAGGCACGGGTAGAGCGACACGCCCTCCTGCGGCTGGAGGCCGAGGCCGGTGGTGGCGTTCGCCTGCGGGTCAAGGTCGATTACGAGCACCGTCCGGTGCATCCGCGAGAGCGCGGCGGCGAGGTTGACAACGGTGGTCGTCTTGCCGACACCGCCCTTTTGGTTCGCGATCGCGATCACGCGCGTGTTGATTTGCATTTATCTAGCCTCGTCTGACAAGTTTGAAGAAACGGTCCTGATAGCGGTCGAACACGCCGTGCCTCTGGAGAAGCGCGCCGAGGTCCTTCACGAGCGACGGGTTCGCCTGCGCCTGCTCGAACGCCCGCTCCACCTCCTCGCGCACCGCACGCGGAGTGGAGTCCTCCATCTCCGCACGGCGGGCGCGCTCGAACTCGCGCACGTTGACGGGAGCGGAGACGTTGACGTGCAGCCAGAAGAAGTGGACGAGCGACACGTCCCACGGGTCGTCCACGCCCTTGATTACGGCGGCGAACGGATCCTCCGCGCGCTTCACCTCCTCCACCACCCGGTCGCCCACGGCGGCAAGCGTATCCGTGACGATCTGCTCGCTGAACGACTCCTGCGACAGGCGGTAGCCGTACTGGAGGATGCGGACCGAATCCTGATTCTGCTTGAGGAACTCAAGGTACTGGCGCGCCTGCTCGCCGAATCCGGACATCTCCTCCTGCACGTACGCCTCGGGCGTGATGAGCAACGGCTTGTGCGCCTCCAGACGCCCTTCCCGCACGCGCACCTTTCCTGGCACGTCGGGAAGCTCCGCGAGATGGTAGTAGTGGATGCGCGTCTCCCCGAACGTCTCGAGGGCACGCGACGGCGCGTGCACAATCTGCGTGTTGTGCACGGCGTACCAGAAGTCAAAGGCTTTCTTTTCAGATGGCATTTGCGATAGTGTACCAAACCCGCGCGCCGCGGTCAAACATGATGGCGGAGAGTGAGGGATTCGAACCCCCGGACCCTTGCGGATCAACGGTTTTCAAGACCGCCGCGATCGACCACTCCGCCAACTCTCCGTGGAAAGGCACGTATTATACCATAATTATTCGCGCGTGCGCAGCTCTCCGTCAAGAAATACGGCGCTGACGTCGAAGGTCTTCGGATCAAGCACGGCGAGATCGGCGATGTAGCCCTTCTCCACCTTGCCGAGTTTCTTGCCGAGACCAAGGCCAATCGCCTGGTTCCACGACGTGACGCGGATGATGTCCTTGAGCGGAAGGCCGGTCACTTCGTGGATGTTCTTGAGGCCCTTGTTCATCCAGAGCGTCGAGCCCGCGAGGTTGCCGCCTTCCACGAGACGCGCCTCGCCGCCCTTGAGCATGACCTTGAGGCCGCCCATCTCGAAAGCGTAACCGTCCGGCAGGTGCGAGCAGCGCAACGAGTCGGTGATCATCTGGACGTGCGCGAGCGGACGTTTCGTGAAGACGAGCCGCAGCATGTCGTCGCAAAGGTGGATGCGGTCGCAGATCACCTCGGTGTCGAGGTCGTCGATAAGGAAGCCCGCGCCGACCATGCCGATCTCGCGGTGGTGGAGCTTCGTCATCTGGTTGCAGAAGTGCGTCATGTGGCGGAGGCCGTTCTTGTAGGCGGGCATCAGCTGCGCGAGCGTTGCACCGGTGTGTCCGCAGCTCGGCACGATGCCGTTCTTGATGCACGCGGCGGCGAACTCTGCGCCGCCCTTCATCTCGGGCGCGTACGAGACCTGCAGCACGGGCGCGATCTTCGCGATCTTCAGCACTTCCTTGATGTCGGGTTTCCGCACGAACGCGGGGTTCTGCGCGCCGCAGCAGGCCGGATTGATGAACGGCCCTTCGAGGTGGAGACCCGGTGCCTTCGCGAAGCGCTGGTTCTTCTGGTACGCGGCCAGGTGCTTCGCGGCGGCGACGAGCGTCTTGTTGGCGACCGTGAGCGTGGTCGGCAGAAACGTGGTGCAGCCCTCCGCGAGCTTCGCCTCGGCGATCTTCTCAATGGCCTCGGGACGGTCCTCGTCGCACACGTCGTAGCCGCATGCGCCATGCAGGTGTACGTCTATGAATCCGGGTACTACGTACTTGCCCTTCGCGTCCACGACCGTTTCGAACGGCCCCGCGACTGGTTCAGAGGTGACGGCCTTGATCCGGCCCCTCTCGATGACGACGTTCGCCTTCTTGAGGTCGACGCCGGGACTGATTACATGCGCGTTTTTGATTAGTGTCTTCATGGCAGGGAGTAGTTTATCACAATTTTGGCGTTTCTGTGCGCCGAAAATCTCCAATCGTCAATTCAGGGCTTTCTGCTCCACGATGTCCGCGACCCTTGCGGCGGCGTCCGGCATGGCGGCCTTGTGCATGGCCAACGCCTTCTGCGCAAGCTCCTCGGGATTGAGAATCTTGTGGAGGATGTAGTTGGCGAGGGCGCGCGGGGTGAGGTCCTGCTGTATTCCCTCGTCCGCGCCGCCGGCCTTCACGAACGACTGCGCGTTGTAGTGCTGGTGGTTGCGCAGCGCCGTGGGAAGCGGGATGAAGAACGCCGGCTTCCCGACCAGCGCGAGCTCGAAGCAGGTGGAGGCACCGGCGCGGGCAACCACGAGATCCGCCGTCGCGAAGGCGCGTCCCATCTCGTGCTCGAAGGCGTTTACGCGCGCGGGAATGCCGGCCGCCTCGTACCGGGCCCTCACTTCGGCCTCGTCGTCCACACCAGTCTGGTGGATGACCTGGAATGCCTTCTTCAATTCCTTCCGTTCGATGTCGTGCCGCAGAAGCACGAGCGCCTGCGAGGCAATCTCGTTTACGCGGTGAGCCCCCTGGCTGCCGCCGGTCACGAACACGCAAAACTTGTCGGACGGCATGTCGTCGAAGCGCGGCTGACCGGCGATCTCGCCGCGCACGGGCAGGCCCGTGACCACGGTCTCGCGTCCGCGGAAGAAATCCGCCGTCTCGGAAAAGGTGAGCGCCACCGCAGAGGCATACCGGGAGAGGTAGCTCACAGCCCGGCCCGGCACGGTGTTCGCCTCGTGGAGGATCACCGGCACGCGGCGGGCGGACGCCGCCAGGACGGGCGGGAGGCTCGCGTAGGAGCCCATCGCCAGCAGGGCGTGCGGCTTGAAGCGCTTCATCTCGCGTCCGCACCTGAAACGGGAATACAGCAGGGAGAAGAAGTGCTTCGGGTGCAACGGACGCGCCCGCGTGGAGAACGTGGGGCCGTCCCATCCCGCCAGAACGGAACTCTCGATCGACCGCCCCGACACCCATACGACCACTTCGTGTCCGCGGTCCCTAAGCTCCTTTGCCACGGCGAGGCCGGGGAACGTATGCCCGCCGGTACCTCCGCACGCCACGATGAATCGCTTTGCCATCGCTGCCATCTCCTCCGTCATTTGCCCGTGCGCGACAAGTCGCGCTGCAACTTGGTGAGCGCGCCCCAGTGGAAGACCGGCAGGTCGCGCCAGCGCGCGCGCAGAAGCCCCGCTAGCACGGGCTGCGTTAGCGCCCAGTACTGGTGAAGGTCGTCGCGCGTGCCGAGCGACAGTTCGCGGTTGTACTCCTCGGTGAAATGCCTGTCCAGTTCTGCGACCTGCTGTTCGAGGAAGCGCCTTACGCCATGGCGCAGGATTCCGAACAGGGCGAAGCCCACCAGACCCGACAAGGCGAGCACGCCAAGCGTCAGGAGGCTGAAACCGCAGGCTTTCGCCACGAGAAAGTCCGCCGCCAGGAACAGCAGCGTTCCGCCCGCGAACATCGCCCGCGCCGACCATTGCCGCCGCGCGACCGCGCGGCGGATGCGCAGGGCCACGCGGACGTGCATCTCCAGGCAGGACAGATCCTTGTTCACTGCCACCTTGATGTTGTCCGCACGGCGCGCATTGGCGGACTTGATTTCGCTTACGACCTCGTCGCGCAGCGCGTCGAAGTCGT
Source organism: uncultured bacterium (assembly GCA_902779075.1). Next base: position 8,908 of record CACZAK010000021.1, read on the forward strand.
GCAGGTCGAGGGGCGAGCCCTCGGCGTGCGCGCGCCCCGGAAGGTAGCAGTTGTAGATCTTGGGGAGGTCCTTGAACGGCAGCGCGTGCGCGAGGTTCCAGCAGAGCGCGCCGTACGCGCGCGCGTAGTCGTACATGCTCGAGAAGCGGTCGCACTTGTTGAAGATCAGGCGCAGCTTGAAGAAGAAGCCGGTAAGCGGACCCTTCATCGCCTCGACGGCCTCGCCTGTCGTTCCCGGCTTGTCGGGGTCGAACATCATCAGCACGAGGTCGGTGATCTCGGCGAGGAACTTGATCACGCCGAAGAAATCGTACCCGCGCGAGATCGACTTCTCCGATGCGTCGATCATGCCTGGGCTGTCCACGAGCACCACGTTCTTCAGCACGTCGCGGTTCCGCACCTTCACGCGCACGCGCTGGACAAGTTCGGGGCCGAAGTTGTTCAGCTGCTTGAGCTCCTCTGGCAGCATCTCAAGCGCCGCCGGCCCCACGGCGTCGCGCTCGTTTTCTCCATGGAGGATGAAGGTGAACGCATCGTCCGTCGGGGCGATGCCGACGTCCTGCACGGAACCGCCCTCAAGCAGGTAGTTGATGAAACTGGACTTCCCCGACGAGTGGTTGCCGAGAAAAAGCACATACGGCGGACTGTTAGGCGACACCGTCGAGCGGCGGAACGTGTAGCAGAAACGGTCGGCCAGCGCGCGGTTGCGCGCGTAAAGACGCTGGACGTCCTCGTCAAGCGAGATTTCTGGGGCCGGAGCCTCGATAGTAGATGGTGTGTCCATGGCACGTGTATTGTAGCAATTTCCCCTGCCTCCTGACAAGTCCCTTTTGTTCAAAGTCTGGGTCTTGTTGCTCTCCTCGCCAACCCAGACATCCTTGAGATATTGCCGCCTTTCGTGCGAATTCGCATCACCATTACCGAAACCGCATCAAGAAAGGCCCATTGTTTACCGAACAGCCGATGCGCGGATTCGGATCGACTTGGCCGCGTCGGACAATCTTTGCGGCGTTCCATGACGGGGCGAAGAGAAAACGCGGCGGCGGCATCGACGGCACGACAAGCGCGGCGGCAAGAAACGTGGTTGTAAGTGTCATGGTACGTTTTCCTTCAAACTCAATTGTCGCCAAAATCAATGTTCAATTGTATCAATGGCTGGCCGGAGGAAAGCAGTTGGTTGGTGACGGAGGTGAAATGAGAACTAATACGCTGCCATCTGCTATGAGACGGCATATTCGTAACCGATAATGCCGAAGTTAGAAATTCAAGTCTGTTCGAACTCATGGCGTATCCGGAATAATAGCGAACCCAAAAGGAGTCATACAAACCATATAGCTGCCATTCTGTTGCCTGTTGCGTGAAAACGTGCGCGGCCCTGTCGCAGACACTTTGCGCGACCAGATTGGAGTGGTTTGCGGCTACGACCTTTGACGCATAGTCAAAACATTCTTTGCGGTCTTCCCACGTGAAGTCGACTCGGTTGGTGAATATGGCTTCGATCGTGGCCGTGGTTTCATCGGCCACAGGAGCGAACGCTATGAACTTCCCGATTTCCCTTCTCCTTCTCCATCCCGTGAGCGTCGTGTTCAGCACCAGCCGTCTGATGTACGGAAGCGCGTTCGTGTAGTTCATCGACATGCACTGCGCGGTCGCCCATATCGGGAGCATCCGGTCGTTGTTCGTCTCGTCTGAGAAGTCTGTGTCCGCCATGACCGCGAGGTAGGCGTCAAAGGCCGCCTTGCGCCGTGCAACGGGCCAGTCGCCTTCAATTCCGACCATGCCGAAGAACACCTCCGGCATGCTGAAATTAGGCTCGACGTACACGGCGTCAAGGGTAAACGTATCTCGCGGGTTCGCATGCGCGAAACGGAGCATGGTCCTTACCGCGTCCATCGAATCCTCGGGGAGGGGATTCGAGCCGAACGTCGCCGTCGCGCACCACGCCGCCGTGCCGACAATAAGCATGAACTTGCCTTTTTTCATTCTGCGTACACTCCTTCATTCGTAGATATCACGTTGACAGCTCCTATCCCGCCAAATCCACGGCTCGGTTTCTGATGGTTGTTGTTGTTGATGCATTCCACCGCGCCATCCGGTATGTCGTAGCTGTAATGCGGGATGAAATCATCGTCTCCGTACATCAAGAACTGCTTGATGACGCTTCGGTAGGTGTCGGACAGGGCATAGAACCCGCGACCCGTCTCGTCGCCCCAGTCACGCGGGCGGGACTGAAAGCGGGACGGGGAAATCGGCAGGTCGGGATCTTTCACCTCCAAGGGGGGCAAGCCGCTATTCTGGTCACGCAATGACGAATAGCTGTCGTAGCAGTCCCACAACCCCAATGCGTGCCCGAGCTCATGGGCAAGCGTATGATCAGAGCACTTGTTGCTTATAAAAACGCCCCCGGAAATTTGGCAGCCGCCGAGTTCCCTGCTTTCACCGTCCACATCCATGCTGATGTTCCCCACGAAATAAACGTTTATGCAGCCACTGACGTTGTTATCCCGCATAAGAGACCGCACCTGACTTGAAACGCTCTTTCTGCGCCACAACGAAACGCCAGTCCATTCATTCATGACAATGTTCCAGTTTTTCGCCGAATTGGGTAGTGTTTCGATCCCCAGAAGATTGAACCTAACACCAATTTGTCTGAAAACAAAGTTTGCAAACTGTACATAATTGCGAACACCTTCGTCGTCAACTGCTGGCTCGACATTTCCGGCTTCTTCATTGCACACCACAAAAGCCCTCACGTCCAACACGCGCTCCTGGACAATGGGCAACACGAACTGCGGCTGTATCTCGTCGTCGTTGAACCTCGCCTCCACCGTAACCACTCCGTCTGCGGCGGTAGGCGTCACGACAACGCGCTTTCCGACAGTCGGATTGACGGTCGCCGCACCTTCTTTCACATGCCAGTGAATCTCATTCTCCTGGAAAGGCCCGTTGAAGTCAACGCACAGAATGGCATTAGTCCCATATACAAGACGCGACGGGTTGTATATCTGCGGCACCGCCGTGTCCCGTCTTGAATTCACGAGCTTCCGCAGCGGCTCGATGCAGCGGAAAGTCACGGAGTCGGTCAGCGGTTCACCGCCATCAGCGGGCGTGAACGTGGCGGTGATCGTGCCAGTACCAAGGTTTGGACAAGACATGTAGAAAGTGCTGCTTCCCGTGTGCGCGAAGTCGTCCGTCACCGCGAGAGGGAAAACCGTCTCGGATGTCACACGGTTCGTCACGCCGTCCTCAACCTGGAAGAGCACGGGGTTGATGTTACCCTGTACGGACAGCTGTACCGTACCGTTCGTACCCACCGGCCCAGTCAGGTTCAGCGTCACGGGCCGGATGCGTTCAGCCCGGTTCGAGGGCAACCCCAGCTCCACGTCGTTCAGGAAGAACACCCCCTGGCATCCAAGCGAGAATTCAAGCGACGGCTCCACCTGAACCCCCACTGTGACATTGATGTGGTTCGTGAGGGAGTAGCCAAGAAAATACGTGATCAAGTCGATTCCGTTGGTCGCCCACTCGACTGTCGATGTGGAATCGTACGTGACGGTCGTCGAAAGTGAATGCTCGTCCGAGAACTGAATCCCCTCGCCGCCGGTCCACGTGCAGCCCAAGTAGGCGTTGGGGTGACAATGAGACACTTCTGCCGTCAATTCGGCCGAGTCACCTGGATGCAGATGATCCAAGTCGCCATCGATGTTCACACCTGCGAGACGGCACAGCCACCCGGTACACGGGTCATCAAGATGCACCTTCACGTCGTTCACGGTGCGTTCGTGAGGAAAAACATAGTTGCCCAGGAACTCGCTGCTCTCAGTCGTAGTCATGCCTTCGCCCGAACGCGTCGGCGGCTCCGTCGCCGTCACCACAAGAGAGCCGAGGCGTCCTGTCGTGAGCGAGAACGGCACCTTCGCCCCGCAGTCGATGGCGAACACAAGTTCCGCCGCGCCATCCGCCACCACGGGGATGTCGCCGAAGTTAAGCAGAGTGGGCCACGCACTTCCGTCGTCGAACGTGACGCCGAGCGTGACGAGACGCCTGTCGGGCTCTGCTCCCCGCGCCGCAACCCACGCGGCGTAGCCGCCCATGGCGGCGATCTCGGCGGCGTTGGACGGGAACGCCGCCGCTGCCCACGCCTCGCTCTGGTTCCACGCAGACGGTATTACCGGAGTCTCCGGCGCAGGGTCTATCGTATTCGGCAATCCGTCATTGTCAAGGTCGTACGGCAACACGCGCCGATATACACGCTCCACGTTATTAGATCGCGTAATGAAATTGCCGTCGGCGTGAAACTCAATCTGCGCGTTGTACTGCCCCGTCCTATCTCGCCCCGCATACACATTCTCCCATGTAAGAATCTTTCCCCGGTAGGGCGGTCGCCCCGCGACCGCCGTAACCGCATCCGCCCACCAAAACCTCCCCACTCCTGGCACAATCGACGCATACTCCCTCGCCGCGCATATCGACATCGCTGACGAATACCGCCCTTTCATCCGTTGTCTCGGCAACGACTCCACCATACCCCCTGAAAGTACGTCCAAGCGGTGCACCACGCCCGTGCCGAACGGAAATGCGAAGTCGCCGAGGTCAAGCGGAAAGTGCATTTCGCACCCGCCGCCCAGCGACCACGGCGCGTACTCAACGCCGTTCGTCGGCATCGCATACGAAACCGCGTCGTTCGTCACGACGCTCTCAAGCCTCCATCCCTGCGCGATCTCCTCTGCGGGCACGCCCGGTAGGGCGCGATCACCGAGCGCGCCGTTTCCCGTGCGGGCCGCCCGGTGATCGGCCCCTACCGACGGTAGGGCGCGATCACCGAGCGCGCCGCCGCTTCTCGTCTTCTCACTGCCAAACACAACGCAAAATGAAAGCAACCCTATCAACACCCCCTTCTCAAACCATGGGCGGGAACGCCACACCCACGCAACCACGCTGCTCGCCGAACGGCACAGCCACGCACCGACGACGCCGACCGCAATTGCGGCCAGCGCCGACAGGCCAATCCACATCAGCCCGCTTCTAACCGCCTCTATGGTTTCAATTACGCTCATCGCCGTTCGCCGTTAGTTTACCATATTTCCCGATTGTTGAATGGCGTGATTTTGCGAAAATTGGCCTAACCGATTTTCGCAATTTTTTACCGTCAACACCAGGGCGCTCTTTACCTTTTTAGAAATCCGTACTCATATACCTTCGGCTCGATGCGGCGTGCGAGGGACTTCATCGCCGTGCGGAGGTTGCCGATCAATTCGGTGTACTTCTCATCGGTCGAGTCACTGTTCATCCGCACCTTGCCTTTTGTATCTACCGTCGATCCCTGGAAATGCAGTCGGATGTCGTAGAACGAGGCGTTAGGATTTGCGTTCGGCTGGGCGTGGTAGTAGCGCCACAGTTCGCGCCCGGCATCCATAACTGCCTGCGCCTCTGCGGAAAACTCCATCGGTTTCTTTTCCGCCGTTGAAGCCTCGGTGAAGAAGTCGCCTTGTACGGCTTCCTTGTTCTCGATTTTTCCCGCGATGAAATCGCTCATGAAGTGGCTCTTGAAACGACTTCTGGCTTCCACTTCCGATTCTGTATATGGGATCCAATAGTTCACGTCGTCCATAGACTTTATCACATTGTCGAATAACACATAGACCAAGCAATCAGTCTTAAACGCGGCATCATCCTTCCATTCGTCGTTCGGCCAAAGGAACTGGTCACGGTCGTTCAACCAAGTCGCCTCTATTACATGGCGTATTGCCACATAAATACATATCTCGACTAAGTTTTTTACCGTGACGACAGTATAGGTGTGTTTCTTAAAATCGTTCAAAGACGGCTTGCTTGTAATAAAAACATTGTTACTGTGTTGAACATCCGTTCCAACCATTACGAGGAACCCTATTCTTGTCCCCTGCTTGTCGTAGTACTGCCTTAACCATTCAATCACAAACCGATCACCGACATATGAATGAACTTTCTTAGTCCCGCAGAACTGCCCCTTTGCGTCATACACGTCTGCGACCGCAGAATCAGAGACGGCAGAGGTATGCGACTGCGTGTCTGCCAAACGCCAAACGAAGAATCCAATAGGGAATTTACCCTTCACATTGTCAAACGTATCGGCCGGCACAAGGAAACATTTTTCGAGTGTGCCACGAAACTCGCGGCGGAACGCCTTGAAATTCGACGCCTGTATGTGCTTCAATGTCGAGAATTGCCCCAACGCGCAGCCAGAAATGTCGTCGTTGACGCGCATAAGAAACAAGGCGAAGAGCTCACGGGCCGCAGTTCCTATTCGTGGAAGATACCGTTCATAGAAAGGTGTTCCTTTTGTCAGGCCTGTGATGTTTTCCCCTGTACCTGTCTTCTGCCTAACGTTTGTCGTCTCCTTATACGGCGGATTAATGTAAATGACAAGCCTTTTGCGCTTCGGGGGATCATTTATGACATCACGTAAATCCTCGGGTAATTTGTCAAACGAATCATTGAGAAAGTCAAACTGAAACACATGTGAATCAAGGAGATTCGCGCCGAGCTTGATGCGCTGGTGGATCACGTCGACGTCCTGTTGGTCGAGGGTGGACACCCAGACGTTGTACTTATTCGTAAGTCCAACTTCAAGGTTGCCGGTACCGCCGCAGCAGTCCCACACGTAGTGGTCGTCCTGCCAGTTTTCACCAAGTACGGCGGCAAGGTAATCCTGCGAAAGCGAAACCCACTGCTGCGGGGTGAAAAACGACCCCTTGCGTTCGCGTACGTCCTGTGGCACAAGGAGGTCGCGGCGGTTGACGATGTAGTTCCAGTACTCCTTGCGAGGCGGACGCCTGTAACGGTTCCAGAAGAGATGGTGCGCCTTCTGCCCGTCGGAGAAGGAGATTTCCGAGAAGAGCTGGAAGCCAAGTGCGTTCGTTCCGCCCGATTGGCGGTAGTGGTCGTTCATCAGGAGGACGTTAAGGCGGTCGGTGACGGCGGCGTTGTCGGACGAGAAGATGTCGGCGAGAAAGAAGTCCGCGTCGATGATACCGTTCTTCTTGGCGGCGGCCCAGTCCGGCATGAGGATCGTGGGCATTACCGTCTCGCGCCAACGCTGGTAGATGTGCGTGAAGTTGTTCTTGGTGATCTGAACGGGCTGGCAGCCCGTTCTACCGGTGTTGAGATTGGTCTTGATGAATCGACGGAGTTCCACCTCGTCCTTCGCGAAATCGAATTCAAGCGTGGCGGATTCAAGGATGCGGATGACGCGTTGGTAGAGGTCGCCGAACTCGCGCGTCTCGTGGTCGGATGGGGCGACGTTCCAGTTGAAGTCGTTCTGATAGAAGATCTCTACCACCTCAGAATAGGGGATGAACGCGATTCGCGCGGCGTTGAAGGCGGCAAGGTACTTGGGCGGAAGATGCTTGTCGAAGGTTCGCTCCTTACCGATGGTGAGGATGAGCTGGACGAGCGCGAAGTCGAGCGGTGCTTCCGCCCCGCGCTTCGCCTCCGCCCACAGCACGCTTTCAGCATCACACAGAGGAAGGTCTGTTGCAGGCACGGCGGCGCAGAAATCCACTTTCCCAAGAATGTGCGAACAATCGAACGCGCCAAACCAGTCAACGGCAACCCTGTTCTTCAATTCCTCCTCCAAAATGGATGGAGGATAGAAGATGGTAGCCTTAGAACTCGGCAATCTATCTGTCGTAGCGCGCATCGCTCTCTCTCCTTCGTTGCGGCGGGCGCGGGGCGCCCGCCCTACCGTTTTAGCGGCGCGGCCGGAGTCCGCGCCCTACCGGTTTGACGGCGCGCTCGGTGATCGCGCCCTACCTGCGGCATCGTGTGCCGCCACGAAGGAGACGATTGGAGGGAGAAAGATTGAGACAATAAGAAATGCGTGCCTCGTCTATCTCCCTCATCGGAGGCCTTGGCGTGCCCATGTGTGAAAGAGTAGACAAAGGACACGCAAGACGGTATAAAACCGCCAGCGCGACCCTATCAAACTCCGTTCACACATTCCGTACATTTCCGTACGAATGAAACCGCCAAGTTTCCGATGAACGTCATTTGCGTGTCAGCGCAAAATACCTGATTCGCCTGGGCGGGATTTCTCCCCCGTCCCGGCTAGTTGCCCGCAGCGCACCTGCACCGCGAGAACGGAAAACAGTATACCAAAAAAAGAGCCGCCGCGGTGAAAGGGATTCACCACGGCGAAAGTTTCCCCGCTGGAAGTGCGGGGAAACTGCTCGTTATTCCGCAAGAGTCTGTGCGGGAGTTACCCGATCGCGATCTTGCGCGGCTGGGTCTCGGGCTTCTTCTGCACCGTGACGGTGAGGATTCCGTTCTCGAGAGTTGCGGTGAGCGTGGATGCGTCCGCCATTTCAGGCAGATCCAGCGATGCCGCGTAGTTCTCGCGCAGGAACTCCGTCTCGACCTCGCGGAAACCAGCGGGGTTCTGCCACGTGGCGTGCGTCTTCAGCGTCAGGGTGCGGCCCTCGACGTGAAGGTCAACGTCCTTCTTGCCGATGCCGGGGATCGTGAACGTGAAGGTGTAGCACGCGGGCTGTTCGTCCAGCGACACGGCTGGCATTGCGAATCTTTCAGTATTAGCGTTCATTTCAATTCTCCTTTCTCTTTCCGAGGTTAGCCGGCTATTGCGATCCGGTGTACGCCCTGGGTCTCGGCCTTGGGCAGTTCGATACGCAGGATGCCGTCGGTGAATTTTGCGTTCGCCTTTTCGGCGTTGACGCGGAACGGCAGCTCGATGCGGCGCGTCCAAGCGGGCGCGGTCTGGGCGGCTTCGCCCTTCTCTCCGTCAGCAACGGGGGCGGGCTTGTCAGCCACCACGACGGCCTGGGCCTCGAGGGTGAGGTCAACGTCCTTCGCCGTCTTCCCGGGCAGCTCCATGTCGATCAAAACGGCATTGTCGTCCAGGAACACGTTCACGGGCGGGAACCTTCCAGCCGCACGTGCGCGCATCGTCCGCGTGACGCGGTTGTTCGCGTCGAACAGCGCGTCCAGCAGTTTCCAAGGATTCATGTCTATCAGTGTATTCATGGTTTTGCTCCTTTCAAGCATTTTCAACGCCTTACATAGAGCAAAGGCCGTGCCAACCCTCTAGTACGGCCCGTTCAAGCCCCAAATTGTGCCATCGTGTCACACAAAGGTGTGCGCATGGCACATCGTGTCACGTTCTAATAGACACAGATGCTCGTTTGGGGATTTGGAAACAACCAAGACAACTTTCAACAACAACTTTGTCCTTCGGGCGCACCTTGAACAATCTGATTTCAAAACCATACGTGCACGGTGTGGCAAGACCGCATCGGCCTTGTGCAATGGCGATGGCGCCACATCGGGTTTTGCAACCACCTCGACAATCAGTCAAAGGCCACCTTCACCCCGTGTTTGTACTTGATTGTGCGGTATGGGCCACTCGGCTTACCGCTGTCGGTGCTGAACTCGAAACGCATCATGCTTTGCTTCCAGAAATCCTCTCTCTTGAACTCCGCCGGAAACGGCACGACGATGCGCGTTGGCGTGTGCTCGATCATGTCGTCGATAGACCAGCAGTCATATTTCCGTTTGCCGTCCTTGCAGACCATGCTTACACTCACCTGGTTGCTCATGTCAACGACCGTCAGGTCGCGCCCCGTTATGACGATGTTCTCGCCGAACTTCACTTGATCCGCCGTGGAACTCTCGCCCCGGATCTCCGTCATCAGCGCACGTGGCGGCTTAACCTTGTTCTGCGGCCGTCTTGTCTCAACCGCCTTGCGGAAGCGCTTGAGCGGCACAAGAGCAACTTTGACGGAGTTCCTCTTTGGATTGAACTCTGCATCCTTCTCGTCGAACGTGCCCTTGATCACCAGCCGCACGGCGAAATAGTCGCCGAACCTTCGCGTGATGCCGTCAGAAAGCGTTTTGCTGATCATTGACTCAATTACGCCGCTCACCACCGACTCCACCATGTACGGTGAAAGCCGCAGACTGGAGTAGTCGAGCATTTCCTCGATTACCTTATCCGTGCCGTAGCTGCCGCGAGCCATACCGATTGCACGGTACTTTCCTTTCTCCGGTTCGCTCTTGCCTGGGAGCTTGATCTCCCGCAGCTTGAAGTGCAGTTGCGCCGTATGCTGGTCTCTGGTGGACATTGAATTGCTCCTTGATGCTATTTGTTCTAGACGCCGATAGTATAGCATATAGACCTAGACCATGCAATATTATAGTCTGACTAAATGATAATTAAGGTCTGACTATATTATCAATAAGGTCAGACTTTTTCATCAATAAGGTCAGACCTTTTTATTAATAAAGTCAGACCATTTCATCAATAATGTCAGACCTTATTTATAATATCGTCAGACAATATTGATTGCCAGTGTTGGTGTAAAAGACTTCTTGTGCCTATGCATATTGTCATTACCCCCCGTCGGCAATACCACCCATCCCGCCCTCAATAATGTCTTGTGCCTAGCCCCTTTTCATTATGCAATCAGCATCTCCAATGGGACAAGTGCATCGAAAAAGCCATCAGATGCCACGCGCTTCGATATCCGCCCGTCATATACAAGTGCGGTTCTGACGCTAACTCCATCGCGCACCTTGAGCCTACGCACCTTCTCAGCCACCTCCGCCTCAACCTCGTCGCCAATCTCCGTCTGACGCTTTATCTCAACAACGCACACGGACTTCCTCGACTGAATCAGCAGGTCTATCTGGCATCCTCCACGCTCGTTGTTCTTGAGACGCCTGAACGGCGCAGCCGACAGTATCTGCCGCCCTTCAAGGTGCAAATGCGGCAGAAGCTCGTGTATGTTGTTGAGTACCAGATTCTCGAACTGGAGCCCCAGTACCGCATCCCATCCTGGCAGACTTTCGGCGGATGCGAAAACGAAACTCCCGTCCAGAATCTCACGGCTATGAGGTTCAATGTACTTCATGTAGAACCGAGTGTAGTTGTCTCTCAGTCTGTACCTGTCCTGTCTGGCATGCTTTCCAGTCTCGGGGTTGAGACCAGAATTACGGGACACGAATCCCGCCATTTCCAGCTCTTCCATCATGTCGGAAAGCCGCCCGTTTCTAGCCATGCCAACACGCTCGGCAAGTTCTTCGCCGTCCATTGACGAATCCGCCAGTGCTTCCAGTATCCGCCGCTTTGCAGGGGCGTTAGCGCCGAACACAGATGTGAACACGTCGTTGAAGTCTCTGAAAAGATATCCGTTCGGAACGAAACACATGCGCTTGATGTTCTCGTCCGCTGAAAGCGACGGATCCACCTCTTCAAGATATCGAGGAACACCGCCTGTCACAGCCAGAACATCGAGAATTTCACGTGGGGCAATGCGTTCTCTAGCCGCCCCCCAGAACTGTGCGCACTTGCATGGCGGCAGTTCGTTGACAATCAGATCGAGTGTAATGCGCCCTACGAACCCCGTATTGGACAGTATATTCTCGTCAATCCATGAAGAAACTGAGCCACAGAGAACGACAACAAGGTCTTTCATGTCGTGGAACCGATTATCCCATGCGTATTTCAGCTCACCGGCGAAATTTGCATCGTATTTGCCCATCCACGATATTTCGTCCATTAGTACCACTATCCGGCGTCCGGCTGGCAAGGACTTAGCAAGACTTCGAAACGCATCAAACCAACTTTCGGGAGTTTGGAACGGCAGACCCATTTGCTCGGCGAGCTGACGGCCAAACGCCTTCAACTGGTCCTCGTTCATCATCTTCGGCTGGGGAGCCAAGCCCTCAAGCTTGACAAGCACGGCATCAGTACGCTCGGCAAACCGTTTTATCAATGTCGATTTACCGATTCGCCGCCTGCCACGACATGTCACAAGCGAAGCCATTGGACGACGCCAAAGCACTTCCAGTTGCGACATTTGGTCTTCTCTTCCGTAAAATGCCATAATTCTCCTTAAGCGCAGGATATGATAACATAACTAGTAGCTGCAGTCAAGACCAATAGTCTTGAAATCCCAAATACAAGATTTCAAGACTGTAAGGTTCCGACGTCCAATAGTCTTGAAATATGGAAATTGCGTTTTTAAAGACACTTGAGATCTCTGTGGCAAACCTCTCTTTAACCAAGAACTACGTTCCCGCCGTGTGGCGGGATGGATGCTGGACGCGAGCGCCATCCCACCAGATGATACGCTATTTCACCCTTACGCGCACGAAGAACGCTGCTGGCGAGCCTTGCGGCGTGACAACTGCCTTTGCCTTGCCGTCGGTTAAATGAACAGAGCCAATGAACTTTGTGAAGACGATACCCGGCACTACACCCGCACGCAGTCGCTGAAAATCCTGTAGGACCGTCGCGATGCTCGACAAAAACCGCATCGTCCATAATCACGTCGTGGAGGTGCACGGTTCTGATACTCAAGAAGTATAAGGGGCAATCCCGTTTACGACACGTCAAATCCCTACGAGTATTAGAAGTTGCTGTATTCGATCTTACAGCAAACTGCGCTCGCTCATTTCTTCAAGCCTTCCTCACGCAGCTCTGCGGAGCAACAGAGGCGGAAGCCGAGACCGTCGTTGCGGACACTAGGATTGAACCAGTGGCGTGTTGCGGAGCGGCAGTTCCGCGCTCTGTCGCACCAGCCGCCGCCGCGCAACACACGGCAGACGCCCGATATCGTGTTACATGGATCATCTGTCGGCGACTTTGCATAGTAATCCTTATCATACCAATCCGTACAGCACTCCCACACATTACCGTTCATGCCAACGATACCCAGTTCATTTCCCACGTCCTTCTCCCTGACCGAATGTGTCCGCCATTTGATTGAGAACCGGTTTTCGTTTTTCCTGTCGCTGTCCGACAACAACCGCCTCAACCCGGAATTCTCGTAATACCATCCAAGCGCGTCCAAGTCGTTTCCACCACTGTACGTGTAGCCACGGGATTCCTTACCGCCCTTTGCCGCGAACTCCCACTGCGCCTCCGTTGGAAGCGAATACGTCCGCCCGCCGGAAACGTTACAGTTCAGCGCCTTCACGAGCGCATCGCAGTCGTTCCAGCTAATGCCCTCCATCGGGAAATCGGATGTGTCCATTCCAGCGACTATGCCCTTTCCTTTCCCTTCCCGACTGAAGTATGGAACCGGGTTACCATTCGCAAACGAAACGCCGTTCGCCCTCACAAGTGCCTTCCACTGGGCTTGCGTCACAGGATACTTGCCGATCCAGTATGGCTTCGTGATCCTCACCTTATGCGGAGTCTCATCTGCCCTCCCCGATGAACTACCCATCATGAACGAACCTGGAGCAACATAGATCATCTCCATCTTCACACCACCTGGAAGCACCTGCTTGCGACATTCGCCGTTTCGTGGAGCAGAAGCGGGTACTGCAGTAGATGATGATATTACCGGCATCGACACTCCCGATGACGCCACCTCAGCAATGCGATTTTCCACAATGGTCTTCATTAATCCAGTGACGAGGCCCTCGTTGATCGCTCTGCGGTAGAGCTCCGCCGCATGGGCTCGGTATGGCGCTGGATTCTTCGTTGAAAATCCCCACCAGTAGTCCGCCGCCTTCAGCGCATTGCATTCCTTGGCGTCCTCGGGATTGCACTCGTAGATTGCCGCCTCAATGCCAAGCTTGGCGAACACCTTAAGTGCCCTCGGCCAGTCTCCGAAACGCACGTACGCCTTTGCGAGTCCGCGCAGGGCTGTTGCATCACCAGGATTCTTCCTTAATTCCTTTTTGCAGGCGGAGATGTCGATCATCGCTTTCGCCTGTTCGGACGCGACATGCTGGATGTTCCGCAGGCGTAGAGCCCTGGCATTCCCAGCGCGGGCAAGCGCCTTCGACGCGATGGACCCTACTTCGTCCGGCGGCACGTCACTTATCTGTGCGCATAACGCCTCCAGCGCATCCGCCACCTTGTCAAAGTTCCTTGCAAGCGAGTAGTAGTGGATCGCACCCTTGAGAAGAACGTATTTCGCGGCCTCGGTCTGAGCATCTTTGACAAAGTGAAATGCCGCGTCGCCGACCTCATTCGCCGACTTCCTGTTCGCAGTGTAGCCCTTCACATACGCGGACATCAATTCGTTCATCAACGGCTCAACCCGTCTGATTTCATCTTTTGTCGGCATAGCCCATGCAAGTTGAGCGGCAATGGCGACGATGGCGCATCCATACCAGCGCATGCGTTTTCTGTTATCGCTGTTACCTATAAGCATACATTGTTTCCGTTTTACAATTGATTCTGTCGCGCTTCATCGGCTGGCGGCTGTCACGAGGCGATCGCCATCCCGGGTTTTGCAACTGGTTTGTTCTTTAACGCTACATTTTAATCCACGTTCAGTACAAGGCGGAAACCTGTAGTATTATGCCAAACCTCCCATGGCAAACTTAACGCCCGAGAGATAGATGTCTGATCTTTATGACCACCAGCCCAACTGCTACCACAACTTACACGATGATCCTTAGGCCCTTTCACTCTTCCAAGAGGGTTCTCTCCATACGCATTATACCTGCGAGAGACGCACAATTCCCGGACATTTCCATACATGTCATAGAGTCCCCACGCATTGGGTTTATACATACCAACAGACGTATGAAAGTCCATATATCCGCCCTTGCCGTCAGGCTTGTGTTTCTTGAACTCAGAGTCAGGCTCAAACCATCCTCGTGCCCTTTGATTGTAAGTCACCCTTCCAAGCGTCATCAATCTGTCTATGTCGTAAATGTCGGAGCCATCGTAGCGTAGAGTGGTAGTACCTGCCCGGCAGGCGTACTCCCATTGTGCCTCGGTGGGAAGCTCAAAACCATCAAGGCCAGACCGCACACGGATGCGTCCGATGAACGAATTTGGCGCAGCACTGCGCGATGTGGGCCAGTCGTATTCGACACACGAACCACGCAACTGTGACACGGAAATATCCGTAACCGGACGTTTATCGCCCTTGCGTTCAGAGGGACTCTCTCCCGTCACTAGTTGATACTGTTTCTGCGTCACCTCAAACACGCCGATGTAGAACGGCTTTGTAAAAGTGACGCGATGAGATTCGTCCTTCTGGTTCGCACCCATAATGAACGTTCCCGGCTCGATGCGTCGGAGGACAAGCTTCGTAGTCTTGTACTCGTCCGACCATCTGCCCGCAAACGGCTCCGAATCGCGCCACGACACAGCGTATCTTTGGGCGTCAGGGCCGGGGGAAAGGTTGATTATGCAGTAGCGCTTGCCGCTGGACGACACATTAGGGATAACGCCGTTGTTTACGGTCACGGTGGAATGCGGGATTTGAACGACGGCATTCATACCTGCGTTCGCGGCCTCCGCCTCGGCTATGCGATTTTCCACGATGGTCTTCATCAATCCAGTGGCAAGGCCATCCTTGATTGCTATTCGATAAAGCTCTACCGCATGGGCTCGGTATGGCGCTGGATTCTTCGTTGAACATCCCCACCAGTAGTCCGCCGCCTTGAGTGCATTGTATTCCTTGGCGTCCTCGGGATTACACTCGTAGATTGCCGCCTCAATGCCAAGCTTGGCGAACACCTTAAGCGCCCTCGGCCAGTCGCCAAAACGCACGTACGCCTTTGCGAGTCCGCGCAGGGCCGTTGCATCACCTGGATTCTTCTTTAATTCTCTCTTGCAGGCTGAGATGTCTATCATCGCCTTCGCCTGTTCGGACGCGACACGCTGGATGTTCCGCAAACGTAGAGCCCTGGCATTCCCGGCACGGGCAAGTGCCTTCGATGCAATAGACTCAACTTCGTCCGGCGGCACATCACTTATCTGTGCGCATAGCGCATCCAGCGCATCAGCCACCTTGTCAAAGTTCCTTGCAAGCGAGTAGTAGTGGATCGCCCCCTTGAGAAGAACGTATTTCGCGGCCTCAGTCTGAGCATCTTTGACGAATCCAAATGCGGCGTCCCCTACCTCAGCCGCAGTCTTCCTGTTCGCAGTGTAGCCCTTAATGTATGCGGACATCAACTCGTTCACCAGCGGCTCTACCCGCTTGATTTCGTCCTTTGCCGGCATCGCCCATGCCAGTTGAGCGGCAAAGGCGACGATGGCGCATCCATACCAGCGCATGCGTTTTTTGTTATCACTGTTACCTGTAAGCATTAATTTCCTCCTTTTACAATTGATTCTGTCGCGCTTCATCGGCTGGCGGCGGTTTCATCGAAACCGCCCTACCATTTCGGCCACGCGAGACGCGTGACCCTACCGATGCGGCGACCGGCGGTTTCCCGCCTATGACCGTTTCACTGTGTTGTCGGCTGTTCCTTTCTTATTTCAGTTCTGCGGTTTTAGATTATTGTCAGACCGTTGCCGGTTCCGGTTTGCGTGGAGGGAATGACACGAACTTCACGCCACGGCGGCGTTCCTCTTCCTGATAAGCAAGCATCCCTTTGAAATAGTCTTCAAGCGTAGGATATTCCGACGCAATCTCACGCTTGATGCGCCAGATTTCTTCAAGTGTTGCGTCATGTCTCATCTTGCACCACTCGCAAGTAGCCATCTGACGTCCAGCAAGAGTAAGGTCATTCGTAGGCAAAGCGGTGGCGTCGCTGACGACCGTGGTCTCAACGTACACCTTTTTCTTAGGCTGTTCCACTACTTCTGTCATTTTTCTTCAACTCCCTCTGCCGGATGTGCCAACTATTATACCATATTTTTCAAACGACTGCTTGCAGCATAGCACGATGCTGACGGCGGATCTCTCCGCCTTATCGTTTTACTGCCTATTGGCTTGTTCCTTTCATTTGCAGTTCCACGATTTGAGATTGTTAAGCCATTGTGGGCATGCTTTGCGCACTCGGCAGTCGCACGAAATCCCGTCCCTTCGCCTCTTCATCGTGCTGCCATTTCAGCATATCAGTGAAAAAATCACGGAAGGATGTGAAGCGAGAAGACAACTCTTCCTTCACTGCCCAAAGTTCTTCCAGATAATCATTCTCTTTGTTCATGGCATTCCTCCCAGCATTTCAAACGGGGTACAGATTTCGGGATAGCGATAGCCCATCTCTTCGCAAACCGCCGCGAAGCGGTCACTAGAGTGGTGCTGATTTCTCCCCGCCTTATCGTTTTAACTGTCTATGGGCTTGTTCCTTTCATTTTCAGTTCCACGATTTCCAGGGTTTGATGTAGATGCCGCGTTGGGCGTAAATTGGCTGCAGGCGGCGCTGCAGTTCAATCACGCACTTGACTTTTTCCGTAAAAGGCAGGGCGGCAAGGTTACGACGCCCATGCGCTTTGGCGTACTGTTCCTCCGAAAGTGGACGCGCCTGTGTCATTTTACGCCCTCCTCAACTGGGCAGACAAGTCCATGCGCTGCACATATTTCAGCAAACGCCTCCTTGTCAAACTGGTCGTATGCGAGAAACGCCTGGACGCGGAGTTTGTCCTTCATCCGCCCGGTTTGAACTGATATCGCCGCTAGATATTCCGCCGGCAACACTCGCGCATTTACACCATCATAATCGAAACTGCGGGCGTGAGCCAGAGCATCTTCAAGCAGTCTATTGTAAACAGGCAGGAACTGAACAGGCGTTCCCCCTATGTCTATGCATTCCGGCATACGCTCGTCAGGTAAATACCCACGTTTCTTCAAAGCATCATAGATAGGTTGCAACGGCAATAGGCTTGTATTGTCCTTGAACAAGACAAACACATCCAGATCCATCGTCACGACTGGCTCAAGATAGAAAGTAGCCCCCATTGCGCCACCGATGGCGTAATCTTCGATCACACCTTCAGTGACGAGTTCCATCAGTACTTTCAATGCCTCTTTCATCCGTTGAACTTAAATTTGCCTTTAGTCGATTAACTATTATACCACATTTCTGTGGCGGCTGCTCGCAGCATTGCTTAAATCATCCTGTAGCTCCGCTTGGGTTTGCGGCGCGCTCGGTAATCGCGCCCTACCGGTTGGGGTGCCAGATGTCGGAGGCTGTTAGGTCGAGCCAGTCGATCACCTCAAGCCAGCGGGATAGGTCTTTCGGCTTCGGATTGAAGTTGTTCGTGCCGAAACTGAACTTCGCCCCCATGTTCTTCGCGAGTTTTAGGAACTTTGCGCGTGGGAACGGCGACTCTGCCTGAATTTCAAGCGCGATACCCTTATCCACCGCCTTCGCTATGACCTTGCGCATACGATCCTCGGTCCAGAGTCGGTCATATTCCCCTGCAATGCAAGTAGGCAGGTAGGTGGGATTCGCAAGGATGGAAATCGGCTCGTCTAGCACCTGGAGGTTGTGCGCCATGTAGTGCTCCATCCATGCATCGGGATCGGCAATCGTCTCCTTCAGGAGCCAGAGCCGCTGCGGCTTGCCGTCGGGACCAGTGCCCATGATCATCGTGTCGGCAAGGACGTAGTCGAGCGCGGCGCGGTTCTCGGGGGAAACCTGACGATACCAATCGCGGTCATTCGCCTGGATACCGACGGGCAGGGGGCGTCCGTCCACGCGAGCCTTCTTTGCCTCGGTGATGAACTTGGCAAGTATTTCGTTGTTGCAAAGGGGCCATTCGCGTCCGTGGTTTTCCAGCACTCCGCTGCGGATGCCACTCGCCTTCTCACGTTCGGCGGCCATTTCGGCGGTCATGCCGCCGCGGAGGTGGATGTGCCAGTCAGTGATCGTGATGCCACGCCGCTCGCACTCCTTCTTGAGCACATCGTTCACGCGGGTTAGGCCGTAGCGGAAGTCCGCCTGCTCAATGGGCGTAGCAGACGCGGCGGCGCGCGTGGCAAGCGCGGCACCAGCCGCACCCAGGATAAGGAATTCTCTGCGTTGGATGTCCATGGTACGTACCTTCTGTTGTTCTAGGCAGTTTTCAGTGAGTCGAGGGTTTTCTGTATCTCGGCGAGCGTGTAGGGCTTGGCGAGGAAGGCGTTGTAGGGCTGCGTGGCGAACTGCGCCTGTATCTTCTCGGCAGCGTAGCCGGACGACACGATCACCGGGACGTTCGGGGCGATTGACCGGAAACTTCCAAGCAGACGCACCGCATCCGTCTCCCCGAGGTTGGCGTCCATCACCACGCATGAGAGATTCGGCGCATGCCTGCGGAAGATGTCCAACGCATCACGGTGGCCTTTAGCCGTGAACACGCGGTACTTCAGCACTTTCAGCAGAATTGCCGTAGTCTTCAGAAGCGTCACGTCGTCGTCCACCACGAGCACCTCCCGCGCGCCGCCCGCGAACTGGGCTGCGGTAGGCGGGTCGTCGGCGACGGTGCCGGGATCATCCTCAGCCGACACGGCCGTTGACGCAGGAAGGAATATCTGGAACGTCGTGCCAGCGCCGAGGGTGGACGTAACGTGTATTCCGCCATGGTGGGCATCGATGATCGACAGCACCGTGGCAAGTCCCAAGCCGTGTCCTGTCGATTTCGTGGATACATAAGGATCGAACATCCTCTTCAGGAACTCCGGCGTCACGCCGGGTCCGGTATCCGAGAACTGGAACACCACGCCTGCGCCCGGCGCGATCGGTTTTGAGGCGATGAAGTCGTCTACAAGGTCCTCCGTCATCGTGAACGCCCGCGCGGAAATCGAAATCTGCCCAGTTCCACCCATCGCCTCGTTGGCGTTCTTGACAAGGTTGAGGAACACTTTCCACAGCTGGTCGATGTCCACGTCCACGGCGGGCAAGCCCTCAGCCACATCATACGAGACGGTAACGTGTTCGCCCACGATGCCCTCCACAAGGCGATGGGCGTCGTGTATAATCGCGGACGGCGACATGGGCTTGAACACCACTTTCGTCTCCCCCGCGAACGCCATCAATTCTCGCGTCATGGTGGTGCCGTGGCGGATTGCGTCACGGATCGTGCTAAGCGCGTCAACCACCAGGGGATCCTTATCCTCCATCCAGGTGATCTCCACCGTATTGTTGATGGCTGCGAGCACGTTGTTCATGTCGTGCGCTATGGAGCCTGCGAGCAGCGTGAGCGACTCCCGCTTGCTCGCGTGCGAAAGGCGCGTCTCCGCCGCGAGGCGCTGTGCGTGTTCACGCCTGTATGCTGTCACGTCGCGCACGACGGTAAGCGCGAATATGTCGTCCATCTTCGCCATGCGCACCTCGAAGTACCGCGCATGGTGTCCGCTCCCAGTATCGAGCACCAGGTGCTTCACCCCGCCGTCGGCAAAGAGCGCATCAACGGCCTGTCCCAGAGCCTCCACGCCTTGCCGCCCGAACACGGTCACGTCAATCGGCCGTCCCTCGTAGAATCCCGGAACGGCGTCCTGGAGGTCCGGCTGCTTTATGACAGACACAAGGAGGTGATGGCGGTCGAAAATGAAGAGGCCGTCCGGCATTCCGTTGATCATGGCCTTCTGTCTGTTCTCGACCTGGGCTATGGCCAAAGTGCGGCTTGAGATCGTCTCTATCAGCGCGTTCACCGAGAAGGCAAGTTCGGCGAATTCGTCGTCCCCTCGCCAATCTAGGCGCGGACAGTCCGCCTCCCCGCAGTGCTCGCGGGCGCGGCGCACGCATTCCGTCATCTTCGTGAGCGGGTTCAGCAGCATCCGGCTCTGGACCCAGAAGATGGGAAGCACTAGCAGTATGCCCGCAACCGTCACAAAAAGCGTAAGGCGCCCGATGGCGGCCCCGGCCGCGTTGGAGAACGTCTGCGGCAACGACACCGACAACCGCGACACCGGACGCCCCGCGATGTCGCGGATAGTGTAGACGGCCTCGAACGGGTTTTCCCCCAGTTTCCAGAATCCGCCTGAATAGAACTCAAAAGCCTCAGACACCATAGACGACAGACCAAACGACTGCTGCCGCTCGGTCTTCGTTCCCACATGCGTGACAGGTACGGCGCTTGCCTCCGTCCTGCCGTTGGACACGTGCAGCTCCATGCCCGCGAACACCTCGTTCATCTGGGCGGTGAAGCGCGTGGGGTCGAAAGGCATGCCAAGCGCCAGGAAGCGACCGTCGGCCCCGCGAATCAGCGCCACGTAGTAGGAATTGCCCCGCAGGCGGAGGAGGTTGGCGGAGAGAGGTGCGGATACCCGCCCGTTCTTTTCCACGCACGACTGCACCCAAAGCGGAAAATGCTTTTTGTACGACGTCACGTCCTTCGCGCGCAAGGCGGCCCCCGCATGGCCCTCCGCCACAAAACCCTCAACGAAATACCCGTTGGCGTCAAGCCTCATGGCCAATGCCACATGGTTGCCGTTGAAAAGACCGAGGTACGTGTTTATGGGAAGCGTCGTCTGCTCCGGAGAGAGCGTCTCCATGTACTGCTTGACCTTCTCGGCGTTGCGAATCGCCAGGCGGTTGATGTCGGTACCAATCTCACGCACCTGCGTCTCGGCATCCTTCACGAGGTGTACGAGCACTATGCGCCCGCCAACGTAAAAAAGACCCAGTATTGTCAGCAGGAAAAACGCCGTCGCCAGCGAGTAGCGCGTGCGGATCGAGTGCCGCACCTTGTGCAGCACGCCATTCTTTTTCCTCAACATCTTCAGGAACATCCCCTACCTCCACGATTTTTTCTGCCAGATCCAGACGACAAGCAACAGCAAGACCAGCCCCGCCGTGATCGCCAGCCGCGTATGCCGCCACGCAACCTCCGGGTCCGCCTGGTAGGGACGCCTCGCCGAGGCGTCCGCCGGGAGAGTCACGCTTGTCGCGACCTGCCTATCCGCGCCTCCATAATCGGCCACGACAAGCGCGGCCCTCCCGTCAGTGGACACCCCCTGACGCGGCCGCACGGCAAGCCGACCCTCCGAGACTGCCTGTTGGTAAGCATGCTGCGCCTGCTGAACTTCCTGCTGACGGCGCATCGTTACCAGGTCGATGTTTTCATTTGCTTCAATCATCGCTCATCCGATACTTTTTACGGCACCTCCTGCCAGAAGATGACGTTGGGCTTGCCCGTGCCGAGCGGCATTCCAACGAGCTGGTTCATCACGTTTTCCGGTGAACCGGAGTAGAGGCGGTAGTCCCAGTTAAGATAGAGCTTCCCGCTGAAGATCATGCCCTCGTTGCGGCACACCAGCGAGCCGTTGATCGTACACTGGCCCAATTTGCCGAAAATGCCGTGGTTGTTGTAAAGAACCGCGTCAATCTGCGTAATAGTGGACGCGCGCGAGGAAATTTCATTCGGTGCCACGACGCTGTCGTAGTAGCGGCGGCCCGTCGCGGACTTGTATTCGTAATGGTCGAGGACGTTCTGCAGGCGTCCCCACCGGTCCCGTTCCTGCCTGTAAACCGCCTGTTGCGTCACCTTGTTCCCTCCGTCGGCGGCGGTGTAGTTTCCCTCGAACACGGTCTTGCCCGCCTTGGGATAGCCGATGTCGCCGTCGATCCACGTTCCGTCGTCCGCCTGCGCACAACCGTAGGGCTGCACATACGGCTGCTGCGTGAGGACTTTCTTCAGCGTGGTATCCAGCCAGCTCGACGACGTACAGTCGCCCATCACGATGTTTCCCTTCGCGGAAAGACAGAGGAGGTCCTTCGTGGCGTTGCCGTTGTTTGACGCCGCCTCCTTGTTGGCCCAGTTCGGCGGATTGAGGTATTGGATATTCCCCACAATGTGGATGTTACGGCTCGAGTATATAGTGCCCTGGCCCGTCACGTAACCCTTGATCACCACGTCGTTTGAGACGACCACCGGACCGTTGAGCCTGATGGGGTCGGACTGCGTGCCTTCCAGCACAAGTGCGCCCTTATCTGGAAGGCTGGGATCGCCCGACGGCCCCGTTCCCTGATAATATCCGTAGTTTGGATCGCCGGAATTTGCATTATTGATGTAGTAGGTGCTGCCCTTGGACAACGTGGACTTCAGCTCCTTACCGTACTCAATGTATGAGTTCAGTTCCGATATCCATGGCATGTCCAGCCCTTCGGGAAGATTGCCGTGGAGACGAGCCGTGAGATCTGCCTGGGTCACGGCGTCCGGCGCGTTGTAGCCACCGTCGTCCGATGCCTTCTGGAGCGGACGCGCGCGGTTGGACGTGCCGTACTGCGTGTTGCGGTATGTGTTCTTGTTGTCCATCGTGCCAGTGCCGTTCTTGATGTCGCCAGGCACGTTCAGCTCGTCGTTGCGTGCGGCATAGACGTCCCCGTTCACTTTAGGGCTCTGCGAGAGGGACATGTCGCCATTCGCGCGCACCGCGCCGTTCGCCGTGATCGTGGAGCCCTCGAACCAGCCGTAGTTGTTCACAAAATAGGCGTAGTCGAACACCTTGGAGCGGTCCACGCCGAACGACACCCTTTCGGAAATCGTGACGCTCACCGGCATTCCGTTGCCCGTGACGCGCGAAGCCGTTCCGTAGAAAGTCACCTCCGCGCGGTTGCCAACGGCAACAGGCGCCGTTCTGAGACTCACGTTCAAATCCGTGAACCCCGGCATTTGCGCTCGGAGCGGCACGAGGGACTCGTCGAAGTTTATGACGAAGCCGCCCATGCCGATCGAATTCGTGGTCCAGCCCGAGGTGAACCAGTTGTAGACGTTTATGCCCAGGACCGACCTGTTTCCATTGCGTCGCTTGAAGGTAAGGTAAACATCCTCCTTCACCTTCTCGATTGCGCTCATCGCCGCAAGGCGGCAGCTGGACTTCGCCGCCTGCACGGCACTCTGACGCGCGGCATACGAGACATAGCCGAGCGTGCCCGCAAGGATGACGCCCGCGCAAAGGGCGAGGACGAGCGAGAACACGAGCACAAAGCCCTTGGATGAATGCCGTCCCTTCATTTGTCCAGGCCCCCTTTCCCGTCTGGACGCGTCTCCTGCTGCCGTCCGAACACGGGCACGACGATGCGCTCGTTGTGCTTTATGGGCAGCCCCGCCACGTCGGTGCGCCCCGAAAGATGGATGTAGAACCGCGAATGGTCCTCCGTGTTGTCGGACTTTCGCGCCCATGTGAGCGGAGGGGTGTTGTGCGAATCCGCAAGAAGGTTCAACCCGCCTGGATTCAGCCAGCGATGCGTCCAGCGTTCGTCGTAGCGGTCCTCGCTGAAAAAACTGCATTTGGCCGTGCCGGAATCCTTGAACACCAGCTGGATGGTCTGGGCGACGGCAGAATTGTCAGTGGGTTTGAACGCTGCACAACGCATGAGGATTTTTGTGGCGTTGCCCTCAAGAACGTCATTGTTGTTCGTGCCGGAGAGAAGGCCCGCCCATATCGTGTCGTTATGCGGCGGCGCCGCATGGAACAGGAGCCGGTCGCGCAAGTCGCGCGCGCGAAGCGACATCTCCGCCGTCGCGAACGTCGCCTTCAGGAGGCGCATTCCGCCGACGAAGGAACTGCCTACGGCGGCCATCACCACCGCGAAAATCGAAGTGGTCAGCATCAGCTCCACGAGCGTGAAACCGCGTTTGGACGCCCCGCCCGCCATCAGCCGTCCTCCGTCCCGCTCTTGAACACCGTCGCCGTGTGCGTTGCGGAAAGACGCCGCCGCGCGCCAGCCGCACCCCATTCAACGTCTACCGAAATCAATACGCCCAACTCGACTGACGGATCGGTCGGATCCGTGATACGCCTAATTGTCGTATACGATTTTGCAACGGATCTCGCACGATAGAGCATGGGCGCGGCCTCTTCCGTGATTTCTTCGGCGGGAAACTCCACCCACGTCTGTGTTTTGCCAATCAAGTTCCGTAACGAACCATAGTTCTCGTTGTATCGTTTCCAGGCGAGGTCGAATGCGTAGGCATCCGCCTGTAGGTATTCCGCGTTCTCGCGGGCGATGCGGGCCGAGACGGCGATCCCCTCGAACAGCGCGAGGACCATCAGCGCGAGTATGGACGCTGCGAGCATCACCTCCACGAGCGTGACGCCGCGTTTCGCCCTACGCATTCTCGGCAAAGTACTTCTCAAGGAAATCCTCCGTCGTGTGCGGGTCGGCAAGGAAGAAGCGGCAGGGACATCCCGCCAGGCGCTCTACCTCCGCGTGAAACGCCGTATCGAGAGGGTTCAGCACCGCGACGAGCAGCGTATCGCCCAGCCGCCCGAACGGCACCGCCCCGCGGACGCGCACTATCTCCTCCGGCAGCTGCTTCACGAGCGCGGCCGACGGCATGAACGCCTGCAGGGGGATGGGGGGCGCGGACGCGGCATCCGCCATGTACACCGCCGCCTTCTCGCCCATGCCGCCGCTCTCCTTTTCAAGAATCGCCAATGCGGAAACGAGAAACGGACGCGTCGCCTCCGGCAGCCCGCCAAGGTGCCTCTGCACCACTTCCGCCGCCGAGGCGTCCACAACGTTCTTGGCGTAGAGGTCGCGGATCAGCGCTGCCTCCGCCTTCACCGCCGACATCACCACCTGCGCGAGGGAGATTCCTTCATTTGGTAGGGCGCGCTCGCCGAGCGCGCCGCCGCCCGCCGGACGCAACACGGCGCGCATCGGCTGCGCCCCAGCCCCCGGACGCACTACGGCCTTCAACTGGACGGGGTTCCGCACGGACTTGATCCGCCGCACCATGTCCTGCGCGTCCGTCTCGGAAAATCCACCGAGACGCTCGCCAATCGCGTCCGCCGCGTCGTAGTCCTTCTCCCGCAGCAACGCCTCCGCCAGCTGGATAAGCGACGTCCGTTGTTTCTCCACATCACCCAGCTGCTCGTATGCAACGGAAAGAAACTCGAGCGTCGTGCGGTCGCCCGGCATCACTTTCAGCATTTTCTCGAAATAGGCAATGCCTTCGAGCAGCTTTGAATTCGCCTGTTCAGCCATTTTTCCTTTTCTCCGACCGTTATTATAGCAAATTTCGTGCCGCCGGATGGCACGGATTATGCTAAAATATTAAATATGCTTTTGAAACCTATTAAGAAGACGCAGAAAAGTACGCACTTCGGGAACTTTTCCGAGGCGCTGTTGGCTTGCAAGGTGCTGGAGGCTGAACAGCTCAAGGAAGTAGCGCGGCAGGCGGCGGAAGCTAAGACGCCGTTGGAGCAGTACCTTGTCGAGAAAGACCTCGTCGACCCGGCAGCGTTCACGCTGGCTGCGGCAACCTATTTCAACATGGCGCCGCTCTCGCTTCCAGATAGTTTCACGGTCAACCAGGATTTGCTTTGTGGCAAAAATGAGGATTTTTGGATCAAGGCAAAGGCCGTTCCGATCGCCAAGCTGGGCGGACGCCTGACGATCGCCTTTGCCGACCCCTTCAACCTCCCTGCCCTGGAAGAGGTAACGCGCGCCGCAAACGGACACATCTGGTCCTGCGTTGCCCCGGAAAAGCAGATAGCGGACGCCCTCGCCCGCCTGAAGGCGGCACGGGACGCCTCCAACCCCGCCCTCGCGATGGAATCCATCATGAAGGGCGACGAGTCCGAGCTCGAGGTCCTTTCCGAAATGAAGGCGTCGGACGTCCTCGACGCCTCCCTCACTTCGGACGAAGACGCGCCCGTGATCCGCATGGTGAACTCCATGATGATCGAGGCGCTGAAGACGAAAGCTTCCGACATCCACTTCGAGGCATTGGAACACGCCTCGCGACTCCGCTACCGCATCGACGGCGAACTTGTGGAGCGTCCCGCCCCGCCGAAGGCCCTCCACAACGCCGTGGTGAGCCGCATCAAGATCATGAGCGCGCTCGACATCGCCGAACGGCGCAAACCGCAGGACGGCCGCTTCAAGATCAAGGCCATCGGCAAGGAAGTGGACGTGCGCGTCTCGATCCTCCCCACCGTACATGGCGAGAAGGTCGTGATGCGTATCCTCGACAAGGCGAACCTCGCGCCCGGCCTCGCGTCGCTCGGCCTCGACGAATACGCCTACAAGGCGATGAAGTACGCAATCGAGCAGCCGCACGGCATCATCCTCGTGACGGGCCCCACCGGATCTGGCAAGACGACCACGCTCTACTCCTGCCTCCAGGACCTCAACACGCCCAACGTGAACATCATCACCGCCGAGGACCCCGTCGAATACGAACTCGCCGGCGTCAACCAGGTACACGTGAACGCGGCGGTAGGCCTTACGTTCGCCGGTGTGCTGCGAAGCGTGCTGCGTCAGGACCCGGACATCGTGCTCGTCGGCGAAATCCGCGACGGCGAGACGGCGGACATCGCGGTGAAGGCCGCCTTGACGGGCCACCTCGTGCTCTCCACCCTTCACACCAACGATGCCGTGGGCGTGGTGGCGCGTCTCTTCGACATGCAGATCGCCCCGTTCATGCTCGCGAGCTCCCTCATCCTCGCGCAGGCGCAGCGCCTTTTCCGCAAGCTGTGTCCGTTCTGCAAGAAGCCCGTGGAAATCAACGCCGAGCTGCTGCAGGCGAACAAGGTGGACCCCGCGCCGTTCGAGGGCGTTACGGTGTACGGTCCGGGCGGCTGCCCGAAGTGCCGCGGTTCCGGCTACAAGGGACGCGGCGCGTTCATGGAGGTTCTGCCGATCTCGCCGAAGATACGCGGCCTCATCGAACGCGGCGGCGATGCGGAAAAACTCAAGGCGTATGCGCTCGAGGAGGGAATGGTCACGCTGAAGGAGGCCGGGATGCGCAAGGTGCGCGCCGGTATCACGTCGCTCGAAGCCGCGTTTGAAGTGACGGGAGGTGAATGATGGGTAAGGCAATCAAGGTAAAGGGCACGAAGCGCATCCGCAACAAGGAAATCATCCCGTTCACGCGCCAGCTCGCATCGATGCTCGGCGCGGGCATGACGATTCTCGCGTCGATCCAGACGCTGGGCGAGCAGTGTGCGGACCAAGAGTTCAAGAAGGTGCTACAGCACCTGTGCGACGTGATCGAGAGCGGCGCTCCGATGTCGAACGGCCTCGCCGAATACCCGCAGCTGTTCGACGACATGTACGTGAACATGGTCATCGCGGGTGAGCAGTCCGGCGAGTTCGCGGGCATCATGAAGCGTCTCGCCGCCATCCTCCAGTCGTCTTCGCGCCTGAAGAAGAAGGTAAAGAGCGCTATGACCTACCCGACCGTGATCATCAGCATCGCCATGCTGCTTGCGGCCGGACTCATCCAGTTCGTCGTACCCGTGTTCGCGGAGATGTTCAGCGGCTTCGGGAAGGAACTCCCCTGGCTCACGCAGAAGCTCGTGGACATCTCGACGTTCGTGAAGAACTGGTGGTACATCATTGGCGGCGTGATCGTGGGCGGCGTGTTCATCTTCAAGCGCTGGAAGGCCACGCAGGCCGGACACCTCGCGTTCGACCGCTTTAAACTAAAACTCCCGGTTTTTGGGCTTCTGAACCAGAAAGCGGCGATTGGACGCTTCTGCCGTCTGCTCGCGCAGATGATTGCGGCGGGCGTGCCGATTCTCAAGTCGCTGGAAGTCGTGGCCGGCTCGCTCGACAACTTCGTGCTCGAGAACTCCGTCCTTGCCGCGCGCCGGGAGGTGGAGCAGGGCAACCAGCTCAGCCCATCCCTCCAGGGCAAACCCTTCATGCCCATACTGATGATCCGCATGCTCGCCGCCGGCGAAAAGGCCGGCAAGGTTGAGGACATGCTTGAATCGGTGGCCGACTCCTACGACGAGGAGGTGGAGGTGATGCTCGCCACGCTCACCTCGCTGATGGAGCCGTTCCTAATGGTCTTCCTCGGCGTAGTCATCGGCACGATCGTCACGGCCATGTTCCTCCCGATCTTCAACCTCGGCTCCCTCGCAAGCTAACGGAGGCACTACCGAAAATACACGCGATGGCTTCCGGCGGGAAGGGAACGTTCGCCTTCGCCGGTCACCATCTTCACCGGTGCGGGCGTGACAAGATCGACCGTCCAGCGTCCGCCTTCCCGGCGCGCGCCAACGGTAAATGCGCCGCGAGCGGTGGGCACTGCGGCGGATAGGCGCGTGAGGGGGCCGAACTGCGGCGCGAAGCGGATTTCCTCGAATCCCGGCTTCAGCGGCGTCACGCCCAGCAGATGGCGGGCCGTAACGTTCAGCGGCGCGGTGGACCAGGCGTGGTTCATGTCCGGTACCCGCCCGGGTTCCTTGAGCGTCAGGTCCCAGAACTCCATCGAAACCGTTGCGCCGAGCTTCATCATCTGCATCCAGCCGCGCGGCCCGTCGGTGGTCATGAGCTTGAACGCCTCGTCGGACCGTCCCGCCATGAACAGCGCCTCGAGCACGAACTGCGACATGTAGGTGCTGCACCGCATCCCCTTCTTCACGATGAAGTCCGCAGGCGCGGACGCCTCCCGTCCCGACAGCACCCCGCACGCAATCGCCATCGCATTGGCATGTACGGTGAGGTGTTTCGCCCCCTCACCATCCCATACAAGCCCGCTCGCGGGATCCACGAACGCCTTGATGAACGAGGCGCGCACCTTGCGCGCGCGTTCGGCGAACGCGCGTGCGTCGTCCTGCTTGCCGATGGCCGCCGCCATCTCGGACATCTCCACGAGATTCCGGTAGTGGAGGGCGTTGACGACGGCGTTCACGGGGCGGAACTCGAACCCGTCCCGGTAGCACTTGGCCCAATCGACAATATCCCTCGCGCCCTTTGCCTCCGCCTCCTTCGTCCCGGTGACGAGCAGCCCGTCCTCCCGGGCGAGGTTCAGCCAGAGCTTCTGCGTCTTCATGGCCTCGTAGTGGGCGGCGATGCGGTCGGGACGGCCCGTGTACATCCAGTCGGCGTGGCACATGCGGACGAAGAACTGCTTCCATTCCGTAGGCCAGGTGGAGTTGTCCCGCAGATGGTCCACCATCTTGCGGGCGAGAGAATAGTCCGACGTCATGGCGTACGTGCTCAGCTGCGTGATGTAGCTGTCGGCCTCGTACGGCCAGCGCTCGCGGTCGCCGTCGATGAAAAGCCCGGTGAAGGTGGTGGCGCGGATGGAGTGCTTGCAGAAACCGTACACGCGGTTGAGTGCGTCGCTGTCGCTGTCAAAACGCGACTCCGCCATGTCGTACGGATAGAAGATCGGCACCTGGCGCACGGTGTCCGCCGCGACGGGGAACGGCAGTTCGACAATTTCCGCCCACCTGAACGGCATCACCATCCCGAACTTCGGGAGTTCACGCTTCACCTGACGGTTTCCCATGAAATACGCATTGCCGTTTCCGGTCGTGTACGGAATGCGCTGCGTGCCGACGCCGTCGAACACGCCCTCGGTCGTGGCGCAGCGGATTCTGCCTTCAGACCGTATGTAGCGGCGTCCTGTCTGCACCGACCCCTTCTCGTCCAGCAGCTCGCCCCAGACGATCTTGTAGGGACCGGGCTTTTTCACGTCCACCTCAAGCCAGCCGAACTGGTGCTTGCCGAAGTCCAGAACCGTATGGCCGGCCGCGTTCGTCGTGATCGAAACAGCCTGGGCGTCCGGCCCGCGCACCACTTCGCGGAGCGCAACGTTTCCGCAAGGGACGCCTGCGGCGGAGCAAACCGCCGCAACCGCAGGTACAACCACAAAGACTTTCGCGTTCATGAATATCTTCCTTTTACACAGGTTTTTCTGATTTGACAGACAATGTCATAACGATTTTTCAGAGCGCGTTTCGTACAGGTTGCCGCCAACCTCGCGGAGCGCCTTCACCATCTCCGGATACGGCGTGTCGCAGATGTCGGTGAGGCCCACGGTCAGGTATTCGCCGTCGAAGCGGCCGGACGACGCCTCGTCCGAAAACTGGTGCCAGTGGCATCCG
>CACZAK010000022.1 GCA_902779075.1 uncultured bacterium
GAAAGCAAAAAGCCCCCATTTTATTGGGGGTTTCTCGCTTGAATTTGTTAGCCCGGAGTTTCGGACTAAATGCTTGTCCCTATTTTGATGGTGGAGGTGGGGGGAGTCGAACCCCCGTCCGAAACGGCTTTGGCCAAACATCTACGCGTGTATTCCGCCTTTGATCTCGCATCCGGTACGCCGACGAACGGGCTTATCCGGACGCAACCGCTCAGTTATACGTGACCCAAACGCGCGAACGGAGCGCCCAAGGGCAAGTCCTGCTGAATGAGGCTTCCCCGCCTAGCAGGCGTCAGCGGTTCAGCCGGTGGCCGTTAATTAGGCCGCCATGCGGTAATCAGCTTTCGCAATTACTCTTTTTTCCCGTTTTTTAACGAGGCCAACGAGAATCCTCGACGCGCAATCTGGTCTCCACGCATCCCGTCGAAACCGGATCACCCCCAAGTTCCCTTGAGGGAATATTTTTCAAAATTGCAAAAAATCTCTTTTTTGCTATACTGTTCGCCACAGGAAAACCAGCGAAGTGAATCCAAACAGAAAGGTCAGTGCAATGAGAGCGAAAGTTGTCGTGGTCGCCGTTGCGGCGGCGGTTTCCGCGGTCTGCGCGGCGGAAGGGGACGCTCGGTTCCCGTTTGTGGTTTCGTATGGCGGCGCGGACAACGCCTCCAGCGTGGCGCATCTCCTTGACGCGCCCGCCGGCAAGCACGGATTCGTGCGCGTGGTCGGTAATGAATTCGTGACGGACGCCGGTCCTATCCGCTTCAATGGCACGAACCTCACCGGCCCCGCGAACTTTCCGGAGCACGACGTCGCCGATCGCCTCGCCGCGCGCTTCGCCCGCCTCGGCATCAACTGCGTGCGTCTGCACTTCATGGACACCTGGTACAAGAACTTCATGGATACGCGCCGGCAGTGCATCCTCGACGACGACTCCAAGACCCAGCGCAAGCTCTCCCCCGCGCAGCTCGACAAGCTCGACTACCTGATCGCCGCGTTCAAGAAGCGCGGCATCTACGTGAACATGAACCTCCACGTGGGACGCACCCTCGACGCGCGCGACGGCGTCCCCGCCGGCTCGCCGTGGGCGAACAAGACCGTCGGGCAGTTCTACCCGCGTTGCGTCGAACTGCAGAAGGAATACGCGCGCGACCTGCTCACGCACGTGAACAAATATACCGGCAACGCCTATACGGACGAGCCGGCCGTCGCGATGATTGAAATCAGCAACGAGGACCGCGGCCTCGTCGTCACGCGTCGGCACATGGGCATCAAGAAGCTCGCGAAGCCTTTCCAGGACGAGCTGGAGCGGCAGTGGAATGAATGGTTGAAGAAAAAGTATCCCGCAAACGAAGTCAAGTACGCGAACGGCAAGGCGCCGCTGCTCAACAAGTTCCCGAAGGCGTCGGCGCAGTTCCGCAAGGACTTCGACGACTTCCTCTGGGACAACGAACTGGCGTACTGGAAGGGGATGCGCGACTACATCCGCGAGACGCTGAAGGCGAAGTCGCCCGTCTCCGGCACGCAGTCCGCGCACTACAGTCCGCGCGAAATCCAGGCGCAGCTCGACTACGTGGACGCTCACGCCTACTTCCACCATCCGAGCGGGAAGGGACGGGGATGGATCGTCAAGAACTCCACGAACGAATGGGTCGCCGGCGGCGAATCGCTCGTCCACGGCCTTTCGACGCTCACGAACCTCGAGACCAAGTCCCACGCGCCGGAGAAGCCGTTCACGGTGAGCGAATACAGCCATCCGTATCCGAGTCCGTTCACGGGCGAAGGACAGCCCCTCGCGTGCGCGTACGGGCGCACGATGGGATGGGACGGCATCTTCCAGTACAGCTACAACCACTTCCCCGAGACGTTTGAGCCGGAAGGGCTGCCGTGGTGCATCTTCGACGCGATCGCCACGCCGTCCGTGTGGGTGCATGCTCCCGCGTGCGCGGCACTGATGGTGCGCGGCGACCTGCGGGCGGACCGCGATCGGAAGCTCGGCGAGTTCATCTGGAACCGCGACCGTCCGGGCAAGGAGTACGTGACCGTCAACACGAAGAACAGCAAGCTTTTCGTCGGCTATGCCGATGGCCGCGAGATCACGCTCGGCGACGTGTCGCTCACGGTCGGCGCGACGGAGACCGGCGCGGCGGTGATTTCGCTCGTCTCGCGGAACGCGACCGGCTTCGGCGCAGAGGGCGCGGCGAGCATCCTCGTGGCGGCGAGCGGCGTTGCCGCGAACACCGGCGCGAAGATCGAGCGCGTCTCCGAGAAGCTCGTGCGCCTGCCCGAGCGCGGACACGCCCCCGTGTGCGCGGAGGGGATCCCGTGCGAGATTACGTTGCCCGCACCGCCCGCGCGCGTCAAATGCTGGGCGCTTGCGGGGGATGGTTCGCGCATGAAGGAGATCGCGCCGGAAGCGGTCGGCGATGGAAACCGCGCCCGCATCCGCCTCTCGCCGTCCTGCAAGACGCTTTGGTACGAAGTCGCCCTTTGATTGTGAAAATGCAATGCCAGCTCCGTCTGCAATATGATATACTATCGGCATGAGAACTCTCGTCCTTCTTGCCGTTTCTACCGTCGTGACCCTCGGGTTTTCGGCCGCTCCGAAGCAAACTGGCGGCCGTGCACCCATCGTGCGCGACTGGGAGAACATTGCCGTCAACTCGTTCAACAGGATGCCGGCGGCGACGTATGCGATGCCGCTGGCGAACGAGAAGGCCGCGCTGACGGATGCGTTGGAGTTCGAGACGCCGTGGAAGATGTCGCTGAACGGCACGTGGAAGTTCCACTGGAGCGGTGATCCACAGCGCCGTCCGTTTGTATTCGAGAATCCGTCGTTCGACGTGTCGAAGTGGGAGACGATCGACGTTCCCTGCTGCGTGGAGATGCGCGGCTACGGGATGCCGCACTACCTCGCCCACGGCTATCCGCACAAGTTCGCGTGGCCGAAGATCCTCGACAAGGAGACGGGACGCCCCGACTACAACCCGGTGATGTCCTACAAGCGCAAGTTCCGTCTGCCAGATAGCTGGAAGGGACGCGAGACGATCCTCCGCTTCGAGGGCGCGGGGTCCGCGCTCTACGCTTGGATCAACGGCGAGAAAGTCGGATACGCCGAGGACTCCAAGCTGCCGAGCGAGTTCAACATCACGCCGTTCCTGAAGGACGGCGAGAACGAAATCTCCGTGCAGGTGTTCCGCTGGTGCGACGGCAGCTACGTGGAGGACCAGGACATGCTGCGCTTCTCGGGACTCTTCCGCGACGTGTCGCTCTGGTCGCGTCCGAAGGCCGGCATCGCGGACTTCGTCGTCACGCAAAAGTTCGGCGAGGGATACAAGAGCGCAATTGTTGACGTGGCAGTGGAAATCTACGGCGACGCGCAGGATGTGAGCGCGACGCTGTACGACGCGCAGTTCAAGGAGGTGGGTAGGGCGGGTGCCCCGCGCCCGCCGCAATCGACGGCAAACGGCGGTCGCGGGGCGACCGCCCTACCGGTGCTTGTGCACATTCCACTTTCCTCACCTCAACTTTGGAGTGCGGAGAAGCCGTATCTCTATACGCTCGTGCTGACGTGTGGCGACGATATCCGCGCGAAGCGTATCGGCCTCAAGGAGCAGAAGATCGTGGGCGAGGTGTTCTACGTGAACGGCAAGCCGATCAAGTTCAAGGGCGTGAACCGGCACGAGACGAGCCCTGAGAACGGGCGCACGGTGTCGTGCGCCGAGATGCTGCGTGACGTGGAGCTGATGAAGCGGTACAACATCGACACGGTGCGCACGAGCCACTATCCGAACCACCGCCTCTGGTACGACATCTGCGACAGGTACGGCATCTACCTCGTCGCCGAGGCGAACGTGGAGGCACACGGCGCGGGTTTTGGCAAGAACGGCTTCGGCCCCATCCAGGCGTGGAAGCAGACGATCGTCGAGCGCAACGAGCGTCAGGTGCGCTTCTACCGCAACAATCCGTCCGTCACGATCTGGTCGATGGGCAACGAGACGAAGCACGGCGACAACTTCCGCGCCGCGATCGCGGCGGTCCGGAAGATCGACCCGTCGCGTCCGATCCACTGGGAGGTCGGCGCAAAGGATGCCGACATGGACGCGGACATGTACTGGAGCGTGGAGCAGGTCGAGAAGATAGGCGCGGCTCACGACGCCGCGCACGACAGGCCGTTCTTCCACACGGAATACGCCCACGCGATGGGTAACGCGATCGGCAACTTCCAGGAGTACTGGGACGTCACCTACGTGCATCCGTCGCTCATCGGCGGGTGCATCTGGGACTGGAGGGACCAAGCGATCTGGGCGGGCACGGGACGCATCGACCCGAAGACGGGGCGCGAGGAACGCTACCTCGCGTACGGCGGCGACTTCTACGACAACCCGCACAACGGCCCAATCTGCCAGAACGGCGTCGTGGGGCCGCTCGCCGAGGTCACGCCGAAGCTGATCGAGGTCGGGCACGTCCACCGCAATCTTGTGGTGACGCGAAAGGCCACTGGAGAGTTCTCGCTGTGGAACAGGTTTCTATTTACGTGGGCGGACGAGTTCGAAGGTCGCTGGCAGCTTGTGGAGGATGGCGTTGAGGTTGCGTCGGGACACGTTGTGCCTGCGCATATCGCGCCGCTGTCGCGCGGCGACGTGACATTGGAGGGATTTGACGCGGCGCTGGCGAGGGGCGATGGGAAGAAGGAGGGGAAGGAGCGGTTCGTCAATGTGTCGTTTGCGACGAAGCGCGACATGCCGTGGGCGAAGGCGGGCTGGGTGGTCGCGCGGGAGCAGATCTCGCTGGACGGCGGTCGCGGGGCGACCGCCCTACCGGCGGCGGATGGTAGGGCGCGCGCGCCGCGCGCACCGCTATCCGTTTCTGAAACCGCCAACACACTCACCGTCACGTGCGGGAAGACCGTGGCCGTGTTTAGTCGAAAGAGCGCGTTGCTTACGCAGCTTGTCATGAAGGGCGTGACTGTTTTGAAGGAGGTTTCACCGGGCGTCCCGGCTGGGCCTCACCTCACGTGCGTGCGCGCGTTCGTCGACAATGACAAATGGTTGAAGGACAGCTTCCTCGCCTCCGGGCTTGTCCGGCTCGGCTACCATCCCGAGCCGCTTGTCGTGACGGGTGACTGCGTGAAGGCCGTCATCAACGTGACCGGCACGAAGGGTTGTGGCTTCAAGCACGAATGCACGTACCGCTTCATGTCGGATGGCTCCATCACGCTGGAGAACACGGTGACGCCCTACGGCGTGATGCCAAAGGCGTTGCCGAGGCTCGGCCTCACGATGCGCCTCGCGCCGGCGCTTGAGCACATCAAGTATTACGGACGCGGACCATGGGAGAACTACATCGACCGCTGTACGGGTTCTTTCGTGGGGCTCTACGAATCGACCGTGACGGAACAGTACGTCGATTACGTACGGCCGCAGGACAACGGCTACAAGAGCGGCGTACGGTGGGCGGAGTTCACCGACGGCGCGGGGAAGGGCGTGCGTTTCGAGGCGTCCGAACCGTTGTTCATGCAGGCGCTGCACTACGGGTGGGAGGACATCTTCCTCGCGCGTCACGACGGATGGCAGAAGCACACCCTGCAGATACGCCGCTACGCGCCGCCTGTCGCGCAGCGCGACGTCATTCTCAACCTCGATGTGCGCCAGACGGGTCTGGGCGGCGCGAGCGTCGGCCCGGCGACGATGGAGAAGTACCGTTTCGATCCTTCGAAACCCGTCTCATGGACGCTCAGAATTTCTCCTCTTGCTTTCGCTACTGGGAGATTAGTCTACAGCGGGAATGTTAATGAGGACTAACGTAAATGATTGCTTTCGCTATTGGGAGATTAGGAGTATCGGAGTTAAGGAGAATATTTTACAAAGTCTCTCATCCTCCAAAACTCCAAGACTCCCAATAGCGAAAGCAAATAACGAACTCACAAGGAAACAGTAGGCAAGGTGAAAGAAAGGAAAAGTGAAATGAAAACGAAACTCGTCATCGTGGCCGCGTTGGCGGCGACGGCTGCACAGGCTGCATTCAAAATCGACCGCTCGGTAATGTCCGAGGCGTACTGGAAAATCTGGAACGACGACGCCCAGGCGAAGATTGACGCGGACATCGAGAAGTACCGCAAGGCGGACGGCGCGTTCGAGGTCGACGCGCCGGACGGCACGGAGGTGAAGGCGGAGCAACTGACGCACGCCTTCTTCTTCGGCGCGCACATCTTCAACTTCGACCAGCTCGGCACGAAGGAACGCAACGCCAGCTACAAGGCGCTGTACGGGAAGGAGGGCGCTCTCTTCAACTCCGCCACGGTCGCGTTTTACTGGCGCACGTTCGAGCGCTTTCCCGGTAAGCCGCGTTTCGAGGCGGGTGCAGAGGACAGCGAGGAATTCTGGAATACCTGCCCGAATCCCAAGGAACAGCCGCACTGGCGGCGTCCACCGTCCGACCCCGTGGTCGACTACCTCGTCTCGCGCGGCTGCCGCATCCACGGTCATCCGCTCGTGTGGGGCAACAACACGTGGATGACGCCGAACTGGCTCTGGGACGAGCTGTGTCCGGAGGCGGAAAAGGCCGCGCTCGAAAAGGCGTCGGGCGTGAAGGTACCGCGTTGGAACGCCGCCATCCCCGCTGGCGCGCCCAGCCGCAAACTCAGCAAGGAATGGGAACGCGCCTGGAAGAAAATCTACGCGAAACTCTCCGAGAAGCAGATCGCCGCGCTCGTCCCCACGTTCATCAAGGCGCAGAACGAATGCTACGAGCGGCGTATCCGTCAGATCGGCGCGCGCTACGGCGCGAAGATCCATTCGTGGGACGTCGTCAACGAGAGCGCGACGGACTTCGACCACTTCAAGCGCAAGGCCGTGCGGAACCGTCCGTTCGATGCGTCGCATTACGGTCTGATGCCGGCGGACTACGCCTACAAGGCGTTTCTGTGGGCGGGGAAGTATCTTCCCCAGACTGCGTGGTTCAACCTCAACGACTACAACATGGGCGACGGTTTCTTCCTGCAGGCGAAGGACCTGACCGCACATGGCGCGCGCATTGACATCGTTGGCTCGCAGATGCATCTCTTCAATCCGAAGGAGAGCGCCAACATCGCCATCGGCAAGGGACCGGAGCACCTCCGTCCGGAGAAAATCGCCGAGCGGTTCGTCCTCGTCTCCAAGGCGAACCGTCCGATCCACCTCTCCGAGATCACCATCACCGCGCCGGACAACTCGCCGAAGGGACAGATGATCCAGGCAATCATCATGCGCAACTGCTACCGTGCGTGGTTCGCGGTCGAGAAGATGACCGGCATCACGTGGTGGAACGTGGTGGACGACTGCGGCGCGCCGGGCGAGCCCTCCATCAGCGGACTTTTCACGCGCGACATGCAGCCGAAGACGGCGTACTTTGCGATGGACGACCTCGTCAATCGCGAGTGGAAGACGAAGGCCACGGTGAAGGCGCAGGGCGGCAAGGTGTCGTTCCGCGGCTTCCGCGGCAGTTACCGTCTCACGTGGAAGGGCGCGGACGGCAAAGTGCAGACGAAGTTCGTCAACGTAAAGTAAGACGGCGCTCTTTTCGGTTTACGCGCAAGGGCGGATTTGGTAAACTTGCGCGCATGAAGAAATGCCCCTTACTCGCTGCGGCGTTGGTTGCGCTTGCAGCATGTGCGCTTTCCGCGGCGGACAGCACGCTTGCGTCGTTGCCGTGGATTGGCGATGGTCAGCCAGATCGAAATGGCGCGGATTGGTACGACGAGGACCCCGCGCCCGAGTTCCGCGCCGTGTTCACGCTCCCGGAAGGCGTGCGCGAAGCCAAAGTGCAGTTCGCATGCGCCGGATTCGCGTCGCTCCGCGTGGGCAACGAGATGCTGATGAGCGCGGACGGACTGGACACTCTCTGGACGCCATACGACAAGACAGTCTACGCGAAAACGTTCACTGTGAAGGTACCGTCACCGACTGCCGAGGTAGTAGTGCGTCTCGGCAACGGCTTCTACAATCTGTTGCCGCTCCGTTTCTGGGGCGGGAAGAGCTTTCGCAATGCACTCTCGCATGGACGCCCATGCTTCAAGTTGGCGATTGACGGCGTGGCTAAACCGCTCGAATGGAAGTGGCGCAAGACGAACGTGGTGCGCAACTCGGTCTACCTCGGCACGGAGATCGACGCGACGCGCGCCGAGGACGCAGAATGGAAGCCTGCGGCTGCGGTGACGGGTCCGAAGGGGACGATTCGTCCGTGGCCTGATGCGCACATGCGCGCTGACGGTGTCCACGCGGGTACGGCGAGCTGGCTGAAGGAAGGGGAGGTGCAGGTCGTAGACTTTGGCGTAAACGCCTCTGGCGTGCCGGATTTCATCTTTCGCGGCGCGGCGCGCGGAACGCGCATTGAGATCGTGTACGGGGAGCGTCTCAATGCGGACGGCTCTGTGAACGTGCTTACGCAAACTGCTGGACAGGTAAAGCGCGGCAACGGCGGACCTGGTGCGCCGCATGTCGCAAGCCAGCGCGACGTATATATCTGCGACGGTCGCGGGGCGACCGCCC
The DNA here is from genome assembly GCA_902779075.1 of uncultured bacterium. The sequence goes on from CACZAK010000022.1 coordinate 8,526, forward strand.
TGCCATCTAACGTCGAACGATTCTCGCCGCCGTTCACGTGGCACATCTTCCGCTACGCGGAGATACGCGGGGCGAAGCACCTGCTGGGCACGGGCGACGCCTCGCGCACCGTGCGCTCGATGCTGTCGCTGAAGGAGAAGGCACCTGCGGCGAAGGCGTTCAAGACGGAGAACAAGGACCTTGCGGCCATCCACGAGATGTGTCGCCGCACGTTTCAGGCGAACATGATCGGCGGCGTTCAGAGCGACTGCCCCGGACGCGAACGCCTCGGCTACGGCGGCGATATCGTGTCTACGTACGAGGCGTATATGCTCAACTGGGACATGCGCGCCATCTACCTCAAGGTCCTGCAGGACTTCGCGGACGAGGCGGCGGACGACGGCTGGCTCACCGAGACCGCTCCCTACGTGGGCATCGGAGACAAGGGGTTTGGCAAACGGGCGGGTCCGATATCGTGGGCACTCGCCGTGCCGGAGCTGATCGACGGGCTCCTTCGCCACTACAACGAGACGAAGGCGCTGGACTACTATCCCGTCTGCACACGCTACGTCCGCCAGGTGGCGGCGAAATTCCCCGACGGACTCATCCCCAAGTGCATCGGCGACCATGAGGCGCTGCAGCGCGCGCCCAACGCCATGACGGCTACGGCGCATTGGTACCGCTTCGTCATGCTGACGGCTGGTTTTGCGAAACGGATGGGGCGTCTGGACGACGCGACCGAGTTCGCCATGCTCGCTGCGAAGATCAAGGCGGCATTCGTCGCGAAGTATGTGAAGGACGGCATCGTGGCGAACGGTACGCAGTCCGCGCAGGCGATCGGTCTCTACCTCGGACTCGTGCCGCCAGCGCAGGTCTCGGCGGCGGAACGCCGACTCATTGCGGCCCTACATGAAAAGGGGTACGGCCCCACGACAGGCATATTCTCCACTCGGTACATGCTCATGTACCTCTCCGAGCACGGGAAACAGGACATAGCGGAGAAGATCGTCCTCCACAAGGGATTCCCCGGCTGGCTGCACATGCTTGACCGCGGTGCGACTACGCTGTGGGAGACGTGGAAAGAGAGCGACAACATTTACTCCAACTGCCATCCGATGTTCGGCAGCGTGGACGAATGGATTCTTCGGTTTGGAAAATGAAAGGAAAAATAATGAAAATACTGACAACTGTTTTGGTGGCGGCGGCGTGTCTCGCGCACGCGGAGACGATTGACGTGCCTGCGGGGCAGACGCGGACGGTCGACCCGGGGCGTCGTTTCACGGGCGGCGTACTCGTGAAGACTGGCGCGGGTGAGCTCGACCTGACGGGCGCGGAACTTGCAAACGCGGGGCTTGAGATACGCGAAGGATCCGTACGCTTGCGTGGCGGCGGCGCCTTCTCGGTGACAACGCGATTCGTGCGGTTCGACGTACACAGGACGCGTCCCGGAAAGAAGGGACCTCCAGAGTTCGCGGATTCCGGCGCGCAGTTCAGCGAGTTCAGACTCTACAACGGCGGCAAGCTCGTGCCGTTTCCCAAGGAGGCGAAGACGATTGAGGGACCTGTCGGTAGTGCGGAAGGGCCGGACAAGGGCATCGACGGCGACGTGAAGACGAAGAGCTACAACGGTGGGCCCCTCGTCGTTGACATTGGCCGCGAGGTGACGTTTGACTCCTATTCCTTCGTCACTGCAAACGATGCGATCGCGCGCGATCCCGCCGGGTGGTCGGTGTTCGCCGGCACGGCGGACGGCAGCCGCGTAAAATGGTGCACGGTCGGGAGCGTTTCGGACTTCACGGCGCCAAAGGCGCGTTTTGCCGAGGCGGGGCGTCTATTCCCCCTGTCGCTGTGCGACGTCGTGCCTGCCGATTATCCAGTGACGGTGTGCGGCAAGGGGCGTCTCGTGCTGTCGAACGTGAACGAGATGCTGGAGTGCGTGGATGGGAACGGATTGATAGAATTGGATGGTGCCACGGTGACATTCGCGCCCTGTGCGGCCTTCGCTGGTTCCGTGTGCGGAGGAAACGTGACCTACCGCAAATAAAAAAGCCTTTTCTGCATGGCGGAAGGGGGGGGATTCGAACCCCCGGTGGACTTGCGCCCACACAACCTTTCCAAGGTTGCACCATCGACCACTCGGACACCCTTCCAAGCAGAAAAAGTGCGTATAGTATACCGAATTCCTGCGGCCAACTCAACCCGAAAATTCCAGAAAATTCACGTGGCTCCGGCAATGGACCGCGTACAAGGCAGAAGAAGGCATGAGATGAAATGTCCCAAATGCGGCACTGACAACGACAAGGTACTTGATTCCCGCGCGGTGCGGGAGGGGGCGGCCATACGCCGGCGGCGCGAGTGTTCCGGCTGCGGTTACCGCTTCACGACGCACGAGGAGATTGACCGCGACGAAGTGACAGTGGTCAAGCGCGATGGCACTCGCGAGCCGTTCTCGCGCGCGAAGGTTGAAAAGGGCGTGCGCGTGGCTTGTCAGAAGCGTCCCGTCTCAGAGGACCAAGTGCAGAATCTGCTGGACGAGGTTGTCATGGCGCTGGACGGCGAGGAGGTGCCTGCGGCGCGCATCGGCGAACTCGTGATGGAACGCCTCCACAAGCTCGACGAGGTGGCGTACATCCGGTTCGCGTCCGTCTACCGCCGCTTCGCGGACGTCAAGGAGTTCCTCCAGGCAATCACTGAGATGGTGAAGAAATGATCGACCTGCACGTCCACAGCACGGCTTCGGACGGCACATGTTCGCCGGAGGAACTGGCCGAGCTTGGCCGTTCCTTCACGGTGATGGCGCTCACCGACCATGACAGCACGGATGGCTGCACACGCTTCATTGATGCTTGCCGACGGTTGAAAGTAGAAGGCCTGCGACTTCCGGGCATCGAGCTGTCGGTCAATCCCGGCGAGGGTTACGGTCAGTTCCACATGCTGGGGCTCGGCATCGATCCAGATGCGCCGGCCCTCACCGAATTCCTCAAACGCATCCGCACGGGACGGGAGGAGCGCAATGTCCTGATGGTGGAGCGCCTCACGTCGCTGGGCATACCAGTCACAATGGACGAGGTGCGCCGTTACGCTGGCAGTGAGATCGTGGCGCGTCCTCACATCGCGCGCGTTCTCATCGAGAAGGGCTTCGCGAAAAGCGTGAAGGACGCGTTCGACCGCTTCATCGGACCGAAGGCGGTGGCTTATGTCTCGCGTTACCGCCCGACGCAGGCGGAGGCGATTGACGTGATACACGCTGCCCACGGCGCGGCTGTGATGGCGCACCCGAGGTTTTGGACATCCGACGCGGGGCTTCTTGCCGATGGTCTCGCCCGCCTGAAGGACCTTGGCCTCGACGGCGTGGAGGCCGTCTACCAGGCGAATCTCCCGCTTGAAACGCCGATGCACTTGCGCGTGGCGCGTTCGTTGGGGCTTGCCGTCACGGCTGGGAGCGACTTCCACGGCGCGAACAAGAACGCAATCACGCTAGGCATGGACGTCGAGGACGAGCGGGATTTCATTACCCCGTTGCTCGACGCGCTTGCCAAGCGAGGTTGCAAGGTCATATGACTGTTGTCTATCGTTCCACAAGTCGGATTTTCGTCTCGGCAATCGAGTCTCATGATGTACCGAAGCCAAGACTGGCTTTTTTTGACGTACGCGATGGAACTTCTGTTTAGCAGATGACGGTGCCGTGGCCGGGGGACATCTGCTCGCCTAGCAGGTTCGAGACGCCAGACGATTCAAAGCCTTGCACCCAGCCTCGCGTGAAGCCGAAGTCCTCTGCGGCCTCCGCGACGAGGGCGTATTCCTCTTCAGTCAAGGGGCGGTCGAAGGGCGGCGTTTTCAGCGCTTTGTAGACGGGCGTGTACTGACTCATCACTGCGACGTGGAGATCCGTGAATCCCTCGCCCGCAAGCCAGGCGAGATTTTCCGCAGCTTCTTCGGCGTGTCCTGGCAAGACGAGGATGCGCACGATCACGCCGCGCGTCACGGCGCCGGGGGCGTCGGAGTCGAGCGGACCGAGCGCGTCGTGAAGGTAGCGAATAGACGCGCGGTTCGCCTCGACGTAGCCGGGTGCGGCAGAGGCCGCGCGTGCCGTAGCGTCGCTTGCATAGCGCATGTCGATGAGCGCGATGTCGCAGAGATCGCGGTAGGCGGCGAGCGTCTCGACCGTCTCGTAGCCGGATGAGTTCCACACGAAGGGGAGCCGGATGCCTTCCGCGAGCAGGGGCGCGGCCGCCTCGCGGATGAAGGGGAGGTAGGGCGTGGGCGAGACGAGGTTCCAGTTCGAGCAGCGGTCCTTCACGGCGAGGTCGCGCAGGATCTCCGTGAGTCGCGATACGGGAATGTCGTCGCCTTCGCCGTTCCAGCTCCACGGGGAGTTCTGGCAGTAGAGGCACTTCATTGTGCAGCGCGAGAAGAACACGCATCCCGAGCCGTGTTCGCCGACTAGCGGCGGCTCCTCGCCGAAGTGGGGTCCCCAGCGGAACACGCGCGGGAGCGCGCCGGCCTGGCAGAAACCGACAGCGCCGGATGCACGGTCGGCGCGACAGCGGCGCGGACAGAGTTCGCAGGGCATGGCGGTCTAGGCGGCGGGGGCGGGCGGCGGCGCGGTCTCGGGTTCCGGCTCCCCGTGGTCGCGCAGGTATTTCGCGCGGACCTGTAGGAATATCAGGCCGACGAACGGTACGGTCATGATGTAGCCCGCGCCTACGACGCCGAGCGTGAGCCAGAAGTTCGTGGCGAGGAAGGCTATGAGCAAGAGGCAGCCTGCCATCGTAGGCATAAGATAGGCACGTGAGATGTGGATAGATTTCAGGGAGATTGTCGGCAGACGGCTCGCCATCAGTACGCCGATGAAGAGCAGCATTGACATTCCGAACCAGGGGTTCTGGAAGGCGTTGCTCACGAGCGGGGCGGTTTCCTTGACCGTGAAGGACAGCGCGAGGATCGCAGGGGTGAGCACCATCCAGCATCCTCCTGGCGCGGGTACGCCGAGGAAGAAGTTCTTCCAATAGGGGATGGTGGGCTGCTCGAGCATCGTGTTGAAGCGCGCGAGGCGGAATGCGTCGCAGAGCGCGTAGAAAAGCGCAGAGCCGAGCAGGAGGTTCTTGACGTGCGCAGGCATGTCTGGCTGTCCCGAAAGGCACCAGAAGTACATGTACATCGCCGGCGCAACGCCGAAGTTCACGAAGTCGGCAAGGGAGTCGAGCTCCGCGCCGAGCTTCGAGCTCGCGTTGAGGAGGCGCGCCACGCGTCCGTCCATCGCGTCGCAGATGCAGGCGACGAGCAGGGCGAAGAGACCCATGAACCAGTCGCGCGGCGTTGCGGGCGTGCCCGCAAGCGTCTTCGCGTAGTTCGTGGCGCTGATGACTATGCTCGTGATCCCCGCGCAGGCGGCGATGGAGGTGATGAGGTTTGGCGCGATGGCCCGCAGGGGAATCCTGTCGCGCAACGCGGGGCGGTTCTTGCGCCGCCGCCCCCTTAGACGGAATTTGCTCATTTGATGTGTCCCAGTATGGTTTCTCCAGCCACCATGACCTGTCCGACGCGCACCTCCGGCTCAACGCCGGAGGGCAGGTAGACGTCAAGGCGCGAACCGAAGCGGATGAGGCCGAAGCGTTCGGCCATGGAGAGGGAGTCTCCCTCTTTTACGAAAGGAACTATGCGCTTCGCGACGAGTCCGGCGATCTGAACGACGCCATACTTCACGCCGCCGGGCGTCTCCATCAGGTAGCAGCAGCGCTCGTTGTCCGTGGATGCCTTGTCGAGCGAGGCGTTGAGGAACTTGCCGGGCACGTGCGCCATCTTGAGGATCTTCGCGGCGGTGGGCATGCGGTTCACATGGATGTTCATCACGCTCATGAACACGCTCACGCGCCAGTACTCTGCGACGGGGTCGAGTCCGGCGGCCGCTGCGTCGAGCTCCGCCGGAAGGGCGTACTTGCCGATGAGGCAGATGCGTCCGTCGGCGGGCGAAAGCACGGCGCGGGGATCGTCCGGCGGATAGCGCTCGGGATCGCGGAAGAAGAGGAACACGCCGTAGCTCAGCAGGAACAGCGGCAGCACGAACAGGCCGAGGATGGCTGCCGTGAGCGGGCAGTAGGGGAAGATCGCGATCACTCCTCCCGCAAAGAAGAAAGCGAGTACGAGCGCGGCCGTGCCGAAGCGCATTCCCTCGCGGTTGATGTGCGGGAACAGGTGCGCCGACGTTGAAAAATCTGGTTTGGGCATATTCATGTATAGCATTATCCCATTTTCTCGGCCGCTGTGCAATACCAAATTCAAAAAGTTGTGACAAATCAGTTTCATTGACGGCACGGTATGTGTGTGGTATACTGTCACCATGAAAACTTTTTACATGACCCTTGCAACGGCCGCAACCGCCTTGGCGGCCAATGCCAAAACCATTATTCCGCGCCCGGTTCCAAGGCCGCTGCCCCCGCCGGTCATCCGCCCCGTCGACCTCCGTGCAGACGAAAAGCCCGTGGAAGTGGAAGCGAGCGCGGGGGCTGTCATCGAGGACAACGGACTCTACCGGCGCATTCGGACGACGTTCACCTTCACCAATCCCAACTCGCGGCAGATGAGCGCGGACTTCGAGTTCCCGATTCCCGCCGACGCGACCGTGTGCGGCTATGCGCTCGAGGTCAACGGCACGATGGTGCCCGGCGTGGTGTGCGGCAAGGAGAAGGCCCGCGTCGCGTTCGAGAGCGAGAAGGCGAAGCGCGTGGACCCCGGCATCGTCGAGCACGTGGCGGGCAACGTGTGGAAGACGCGCATCTTCCCGCTTAACCCCAAGACGCCGCGCAAGGCGGAAGTCGAGTACGTCGTGCCGCTTGCCGATACGGCGCCGAAGACTGTCTACGAGCGCGACGGCGACGACGTGTTCGTGGGCGAGCGCGCGGCGCAGGCGACGGAACCTGCAACCATGCAGGAGAAGATCGCCGCCTTCACGAAGGGCACGATCGTGTGGGACGCGAGCGGCAGCGCGGCGTCTCCGTCCGCCGCCTGGCGCAAGAAGCTCGAGGCGCTCCCCGAGCAGGGCGAGTGGAGCCTCGTCGTGTTCCGCAACGACTGCCAGACTATCCCGCGTGTCAAGAAACTCACGAAGGAAAAGTTGCTCAAGGAGATCGACGGACTCGTCTACGACGGCGGCACGGACATCGCCACCGCGCTGCGTCTGCTCGGTTCGGCGGAGTTCCCGTTCCCGGCACTGCTTTTTACGGACGAGATCGACACGCTCGGCCTCGCGGTCCCGCAGTACGACGACCGCCTTGACATCCTCGTGGCGAGCCGCGACGACGTGCCCGCGCGCGCCGTGACGGTGCGCCGTCTCGCGAAGGGCGAAAAGCTGCCCGACGGTGTGACGGTCAAGGAAGGAAAGTTGCTCGCGACCGCCTGGGCCGCGAACCGCGTGAAGGACCTCGCCGCACAGGCGGAGAGCCGCGCGGAGGAATTTCTCGCCCTCGGCCGCCGCTACGGCGTGGCGAGCGCCGTCACGAGCCTCATCGTGCTGGAGTCGCTTGAGCAGTACCTCGAACACAAGATCGAGCCGCCGAAGAGCATGAGCTTCCACGACGAGTGGGTGAAGCGCCGTGCGGCCGCGGACGACCAGATCGCCGCGAAGGAGGCACAGGCCGAGCACGAACGTGACTTGCTGCGTCTCTGGAAAGAACGCGTGGAGTGGTGGAAGAACCCGATTCCGCCGAAGCGCACGCCGAAGAGCGGCGTGTTCGACGGTGTGGGGGCGGTGCGCGGAGAAAGCCGGAGCGCCAATGTTCGTGGCAATGTCCGCATGGCGATGCGGTCCGCCTCCTTTGACGATGATGCCGCTGAAGAAGTATCAGCCGCAGCGGCGCCCGCCATGCAGGCGGCGGCCGAGGATCGAGCACCAGCCAGGGAGCGCATGGTGGAAAGTGTTTCCTTGCGGTGGTCTGGTAACGCCACGGGTGCCAAGTCCGTCCCCCGCCGCGGAACGGCCGGTTCCGGCGGCGCCACGATCACGCTTGCTGCGTGGAATCCGCAGACGCCGTATCTCAAGGCTCTGGACGCCTGTGCCGACGGCGACGCCGCCTACGCCGAGTACCTGCAACAGAAGAAGGTACACGGTTCGGCGCCGGCGTTCTACATGGACTGCGCGGGGCTCTTCTTCCGGAAGGGCTGGCGTCTGCGCGGTTGGCGCATCCTCTCCAACATGGCCGAGTTCAAGCTCGAGGACGCCGCCATCTGGCGTTCGATGGGGTGGTGCCTCCGCGAGGCGGGCCAGTACAACGAGGCCGAAATCTGCTTCCGCAAGGCGCTGAAGCTGCGCAACGAGGAAGGACAGAGCCGCCGCGACCTCGCGCTCGTGCTCTCCGAGTCCGGAAAGGCTGCCAAGAACGCGGCCGCGCTCACCGAGGCGATGGCGTTGCTGAAGGAGGCCGCTTTCACCAACTTCGCGCGCCGCAGCGGACGCCGCTCGAACGACCGTCAGGTGAGCATAGTCGCCTTGGAGGAGCTGAACGCGCTCATCGCCTGGTGCAATGCCGTGACGTGGCCGGACGCCGCGCGGCCGACTGTGCCGGAAATGGATGCCGCATATCGGCGCGATCTGCCGACCAAGATCAGAATCGTCCTATCCTGGGACGCCGACGAGACGGACATCGACCTGCACGTTCTCGAGCCTGACGGCGAGGAGGCGTACTACAGCCATCGGCGCACGTCGACAGGCGGATTTGTTTCGGAGGACGTCACTACGGGTTACGGTCCCGAGGAATACCTCCGCAAGGAGGGTCTCGGCACGTTCAAGGTGCTTTCCAACTACTTCGCCTCGCACCAGACCGCGCTCACCGGCGCCACAACCGTGACGGCCACGGTCTACACGGACTGGGGCACGGCGGCGGAGAAAATCAAAATCCTGACGCTCCGCCTCGATAAGCCGAAGGACAAGCACCTCATCGGCGAAATCGCGGTAGAATGACAGTCTGATAAATTCCGCAAATAACACTACCCCTAGCACGTTATTTTCTGTATAATAACTGCTTTTGAAACACCAGAGAGGAATTGGTAAATGGGTATGCCAGATAATGCTAAGAAAACTGCGGCTGCGGCGAATGCCACGGCGCAGACCTCAGTTGTGGAGAAGAAGCCGTTTGGGATGTCGCCAGGCGGCATGTTGTGGTTTGCGGCATTGGGATCGTCGCTTCTTGCGCTTTTGGTATATGGCTGCACGCTTGCGCAGTATCTCTACCCAGGCGAGTCGGCCGCGCTATTCACCCAGTGGATGGGGCTTGAGTCGCTTCACTTGCCGCTCCACCCGGTATGGGGATGGATTGCCAAATCCATCGGCGGCGGGTCGGCAGTGGGCCTCAACGTGCTTGGCCTCGTGTGCGGCGTGCTGTCCGCAGGGTTCCTCTGCTATCTGGTCGGGTTCTTTGTGTTCCAGACGATTGATCATGAGGACGTTGCCAAGTATGATGTCCAGGCGTCGCTGGTTGCGGGCATTGGGGCATCTGCAATGTTCATCTTCTCGACTGCGACGTGGATGGCGTCGACGCATCTGGACGTGCGCCAGTTCGACGTGTTCTTCGCGCTGGCGACGTTCATGCTGTACATTCCACTCGTGCGTTTCCCGCACCTTACATACGCCATGTCGCCCGTCATCGGGTTCGCCGTGGCGGTTGGCTTGCTAGAAGGGGCGATATTCGTGCCGCTAATGCCTGTGTTCCTGCTGGCGCTTGTTGCGACTGTTGTAAAGAATGGTTTTAAGTTCTACGTGCCAACAGCGCTCTTTCTGGTGGCGTTTGTGGCAGGCTATCTGTATCTGTCGATCAGCGTAGCGGACGAGTTCATGCTGCTGCCGAGCGCGGCGGACGGCGAATACAAGTCTGCCTCGGACGTGCTGTGGGCGTGTGTGAATTCCTGCAAACACGAGATTCACGGGTGGATATTCCGGTCTGGCGGCCTCGTGGTCATCCTCCTCGCTGTCCTACCGTTCGTTGCCTGCGTTTTCGCAGCCTCGCGCGGGCTAAACAATGAGCGCTCATGGAGCCAGTACCTCTTCCACGCGGCTATGACGGTATGCTGTGTTCTGGCCACGGCAACCCCGCTTTCGCCGGACGGCATGGTCCGTCCCTTCGGTATGGTTCCCGTAGCGACAACGACGATCGTCGCGGCGACATGCGGGTATCTGCTGGCATACTGGTTCCTTCTGGCGCGCGTGACGTTGCAGACTACGGATTTAGACGCCCAGAAGATACCAGTGCAGAATTTTGGCCGGAAGGCCGCACCGTTTGTCGGTGGCGTCCTGACAATCTTGCTCATCCTTGCTGGGATCGTGAACGCATTTAGCCGCGAAGGCGACCGCGGCGAGTTTGCGGACGCCTGCGCCAACGAACTGCTCGACCGCCTGGGAACGCGCACATGGTTGATCACTGACGGACAGCTGGACGCGCATCTGCGCGTGGCCGCAGCCGCGCGCAGGCAGGAACTGAACATCATCTGCATCAAGCCGCGCAAGGAGTCGGAATATAAGGCATATTGCAAGCAGATTGCGGATCTGATAGAGGAAAAGAAAATATCGGCCGGCGAAAAGACGGACAAAGACCTGTCCTTCACGCTCAGGGAACTTGGCATGGTCGAGTTCCTTAAGATGTGGTTCAAGAACGATTCGGAAATAACGAAGCACGTTGCAGTCTTCGGGTGGCCGGACTTCTGGCTCTGGGGTGAATGTCGTCCGGTACCGGAATGCCTTTTCTTCGGCGGAGCCAAGGACATCAAATCGGTCGACGTTTTGAAGGTCAAAGCCGATTTCGAGGCGTTCTGGGAGAAGATGAAGCCGATCCTCGGCTCCGACAGCCGTAAGGGGTCGCGCGAAATCCGTAATACCGATGACCCGGTGGACCGCAACCGGCTTGAACTGAGGCGCCATATTGGCTTCATAGCCAATAACCTTGGCGTGGCGCTGCAGGACACCGGCCACGACGTTGAGGCATACGAGATGTACGAACTAGTCCTCGGAGCAATCGACTGCGACAACATCTGCGCACTGTTCAACGTATATGAGATTTTCCGATCAGGAAAGGAGAAGAACGTCAAGAGAGACGTCGCCGTGCGCCGGCGCGAAATCGAACGGCAGATCAAGGAAGTCGTTGACGACCCGACTAGACGCTACAATCTCAGGTTGCTTTCAAGTTACTACGGGTACGTCCGTTCCCCAGAAATCTTCGTACGCAGCGGTCTCAATTGGGCACGATCCGGCGAGATGGGTTACGCACTTGCGCATCTAAAGTACGCCATCGACCTTGCATCAGGTGACGAGCCTGCCAAGGAACTTTTAAACATGCTGGCCAGTTGCTACGCGCAGGAGGGGCAAATCGAGAAGTCCCGCGAGGCATATCTTGCCACACTGGAGAAAGATTCCGCTAACCATGAGGCTCTCATCGGACTTTGGCGGATTTCGCTTCAGGAAGGGGCGTTTGACAAGGCGAAGTCGTACCTCGAACGGGCCGTCAAGGTGCCCACGAAGGAGGGGACGATGCGCTTCGACGAGGCGCTTCTGCACATAATGAACAACAACCTCGAGGAGGCGCGCCTGTCGCTCTCGAAGATTATCGACCTCCAGCCTCATTCCATTCAGGGATGGGCGCTCCTCGCCGGCGTCATACTCCAGCAGGCTGACAAGGCCGAAGACGCAAAACGGAAGCAGAAGATCCTCGCCGAGATTGACAACGTCATCTTGCCCCGGATGGAAGCACTGGCCGATTCCCCGCGCAACTTCTTCGTACAGATGACGCGCGCGCTCGCGCTGATGCGGAAGGGGAACGACAAGGAGACGCAGAAGAAGACGCGCACGGCGCTTGAACTCGCCTGGATGAGCCGTCCCGTAGTCAGCGTCGGCGCTATGGTGCTTGAATACGACTACCGCCTGCTCGATCCCGAGAGTGCCGAACGCCATGCTCTCCAAATCATCCGACTGGAATCCGAGCATGCGTTCGCCAACTGGATCATGGGGTCGATTCGCATGAGAGAGGGCAAGATGCCTGAAGCCGAGAAGTACCTGCGTACCTCCGTCGCCGCGCCACGTCCGCTCGCCGCCGCGCAAAACGACCTCGCCGAGCTTCTCCGCCAGAGCGATCGCTTGCCGGAGGCTGAGAAATACGCGCGCGAAGCCAAGAGCACCGACCCCAAGCTCTACGTTGCCTGGGAGACGCTGTGCGCCACGCTCCTCGACCAGAACAAGAACCTTGACGAGGCAGAACAGTGCATCCAGAAGGCCATCGAGCTGGCGAATGGACAAGATGCCCGAATGCTGCTGACACTTGCGCGCGTGCAGCTTGCGAAGAAGGACCTTGTCAAGGCTCGCAGTACGCTCCGTTCGCTCGGTAAGCGCCGTGACGAGCTCACCGCCGAGCGTGACCGCGCCGCGTACGACGAACTTCTTAAGAAGGCACAGGGTAAGTAGCGAGAGGGAATGGCCATGCGGGCGAACGCCATTGCCGGATTTGCGGCGCTTGCCGCGCTCGCGGTCTTGCCCATTTCCGCTGCGGACGTGGAGGCCGAAGAGGCCCGTACGGGCGGAAGGGGACGCTCCCACTGGCATGTCGGCCCGTTCTTCGAGTACCGCCGCGCCGAACCCGGCCCGGCCACGTTCTGGGCGGTGCGTCCGTTCTACTCCCAGGTGCGCGACCCTGCCACGCATACCGTAACGCGCGACGTTCTCTGGCCCCTCGGCGCCTACCATTACCACAACGACGCCTCATGGTACCGCGCTCTCATCGCGTACGGCGACGCGCGCGACGGCGATCCTTCCTGGTGCTTCAACATTTTCCCGCTCTGGTTCTGCGGTAGGGACCGCGCGGGCGATGGCTACTGGGGCGCGTTCCCGTTCTACGGCGAACATCCGCATTTCCTCTTCATGGACGATTGGCAGTTCGTTCTCTGGCCCATTTGGCAGACGTACACGGTGAAGGGCGTGCGCAGCCGCGGCGTCCTCTGGCCCTTCGTCACCTGGCGGGACGCGCCGCGCGAGGGGCTGGGCGTGTGGCCCATCTGGGGTACGGCTCGCCAGCGCGAGAGCAGCCACGGCTACTGTCTCTGGCCGATCGCCACGTGGGCATCATACGACGAAGACCGTGATACCTCTGGTGCCGGATGGTCATGGATGGGCTGGCCGCTCTACGGACAGATCCGCCGTGCGCGGGAGAAGCAGGACCTTTTCCTGCCGCCGTTCTTCTCATACACCCGCACGGACTCGGCCACGCGCTGGCGTCTCCCGTGGCCCCTTGTGGAGGTGCTGCGCTCATCCACCCGTGACCGCACCAACATTTGGCCGTTCTGGGAGTCGGTACACGGCTATCCGTACACCTCCGGCAAGGAGCGTAAACCCGAGGAACGCACCTGGCGCGTAGGCTGGCAGCTGATTGAGAGCACCACTCTCACGACCGACCGCACTCGGGAGGACCGTTTCAACTTTTTCCCGTTCTGGACGCATGAGCGCCGCACCGTGCAGGCGAAGGACGGCACGTCGCAGGAGATCGCATCCTACATGCGCCTATGGCCGTTCTGGAGTTGCGAGACGAATAAGGGCCTCTCCCATCACCGCGTGTTGGAGCTAATTCCGATTCGTCACATGGAGGGCATAGACCGCAACTTGTCGCCGTTCTGGACGTTCTGGGAGAGCCGCACCCGTCCCGACGGACGCACCCGCCACTCGATTTTCTGGAACTTCATAACGTGGCACACCGGCGAGAAAAAAGACTCAGGTCCCGTTTCTCATGCGCGGCAGTGACCGTGTGTACATGGACTGATATCCTCGTGCGATCATAATCAGCAAGGTGTATATCTCAAGACGTCCCGCCAACATCGCGAAGCAGTACCACCATTTGAGGGCTGTGGGCAGGGACCCGTAGTTTGCCGTCGGGCCAAGTTGCCCAAACGCCGGTCCTATGTTCCCCACCATGCTTGCGGCGGCGGACAGTGCCGTGAAGACGTCAAGTCCTGCGATTGCGCCTGCGAAGGTCGTTGCAAGCACGAGGATGAAGTACGTCAAGATGAACGAAGCTACGACGGGTATCAGCGATTCGTGCCCCGGCTTACCGTTTATGCGCAGGGTGAACACTTGGTGCGGATGGACGATGCGCCGCATCTCGTTTCCGATTTCCTTTGCAAGAATCGTCCATCTAATGACCTTTACGCCTCCGGCTGTGGAGCCGGAGCACCCGCCTATGAAAAACAGCAGGAGGATCACCACCTGTGCAGGCGGACACCATCGGGTGTAGTCCGCCGTCATGAAGCCAGTCGTCGAAACTATGGACGACGCCTGGAAGGCGACAGTGCGGACGGTCTTCGAAAAGGCGGTGGAGGCATTGTGTTCCAGCAGCGTTGCGACGGCTATTGACGAGAGGACGACGATTATGAATGCACGGAGTTCCGAATCCCCAGTCACGTCGCGGAGGCGTCCGGTGAAGAGTCTGTAGTAGAGGGCGAAGTTGACGGATGCCAGAAGCATGAAGAGCGTGCATATCCACTCTACGGCGGGCACCCCGAACGCGCCGACGCTTGCGTTGCGAGTAGAGAAGCCGCCTGTCCCCATCGTCGAAAAGGCGTGCGCAAGGGAATCGACCCAGCCAAGTCCGGCGAAGTGGAGCAGCAGCATCTGGCTGACAGTGAGCATGACGTATATCAGCCAAAGCGACTTGGCCGTGTTGGCTATGAAGGACGTGAGCTTTTCCTTGTCAGGACCGGTCGTCTCTGCCTTTATGAGGCGGAAACCTCCAATGCCCAGAAGCGGAATGAGCGCGACTGCCAGCGCGATTACCCCCATGCCGCCGAGCCAGTGCGTCTCGCACCTCCAAAGGTTAACGCTTCGCGGTAAGGTCTCGACCTCCTGAAGAATAGACGCTCCAGTAGTCGTGAAGCCGCTTACGCTCTCGAAGATCGCGTCGGAAAACGAAGGGAACGCGCCGCTGAAGTAGAGGGGAATTGATCCGTAAGCGCATATCACGATCCATATCAGCCCGACGACTCCGAACGCGCTCTTGACGTCGAACACCTTTGGACGCTTTCTCACCGCGAACCAGAATGCCATGGCAACGATCCACCCGGCAAGAAGCGGGATGAGAAACACAAGCGCCATTCGCCGGTCGGAATCCACCAATGCCACCGCCAACGGCAGAAGGAACGCCGATCCTGCGATGCCAAGGATGTAAGTGAGGACCCTGAAAATCGAAAGCAGCATGGAACGACCCTATTTTCCGCAAATCTTGGCAAGGAGATCCGTATTGCCGGACCTGACGATCAGCACAACATGCGACCCCGCCTCAAGGGCGGAGTCTCCGTTCGGTATTGCCGTAACGCCGTTGGAATCCGTCGCCAGCAGCAGGAGAAACTCGCCGTCCAGTTCCACAAGGTCGCGGAGTTTCTTGCCGGCGAACCTGCTCTTGTCGGAAATGTCGCCCTCCACGATCTCGAAGCTCCGGTTGCATACGGAGTGGATGGCCGATACGTTGCGTCCCCGCATATGGCTTAGAATGCTGTCCACCACGGTGCCGCGCATCGGAACGGCCACGTCGATTCCGAGTTTCCGTGCGACAGCGCCGTATGCCGTGCTGGCGGTCAGCGCGACGGCCTTGTTCGCGCCTTTGGACTTCATGTATGCGGCCGTGACCAGGTTCAGTTCGTAGTTGCCGGAAGCCGCCACTATCAGGTCGCATGAGTAAAGGTCCTCTTCGCTCATCAGGGCCTCGTCGGTTATGTCGCCGCACAGTACGCGCACGTTGGGATGCCGCTCGGCGATTTCATGGCAGCGTGCAGCGTTGCGGTCAACCACTATCACCTCGCGTCGGCTTTCCGGAAACTTGCCGCCGAAGATCATCTGCCACAATGTACCGCGCCGCTTTTCCGCGACAAGGGGTATGAGCATGGAACCGACGCGGTCTGCGCCGAATATGACGATGCGCCGGAACGTCTCGTGCGTTGCATCCGCGAACTGCGCGACTTGGGCGACGTCGGCTGTCCGCGACACCACGCCAAGCGTATCGCCAGCGTTTATTACGGTATCGCCCCTGGGAATCAGCGCCCCGGTTTCCGGCTCTGCGAACGCGACGAGGTAGTTCCATCCGTCTATGCCTGAGAGTTCGCGCATGCGCCGTCCGACGAGGACGCTGTCGTTTCCAACGCTGAGCGTTGTCAGCATGAAGTCGTTTTTAAGGTCGATGATGTTGCCGACAGCGCCATACTCAATTGCGCGCTGTATGGCACTTGCAGCCTCGACGTCGGGATTGACCATGGCGTCCATGCCGTACATCGCACGCACCGTGTCCTTGCTGGACGTCCTCTTGCGACGGCTTGCACTGTCCACGGCGGAGTAGTAGGCGTAGTTGCGCACGCGCGCGATCTTCAGGATGTCGGGATAGGCCGAATCGACGAGCTGGCACGCGATCATGTTGACTTCGTCGTCTCCGGTGAGGGCCACAAAGGCATTGGCCGAGGCGATGCCGGCCTGTTCCAAGACGTCGATGCTGTTGCCGTCCGCCTCAAGCACAGTACAGTCGAGCGCATCGCTTGCATGGCGCACTTTTTCGGCGTCATTGTCGATGAGCACGACTTTGTTGCGCTCCAGCACAAGCATCTTGGACAGTTGCATGCCGGTGAACCCGGCTCCTATTATGAATATAGTCATGGTGGGTTTGCTCGCCGTCTATTATAGCAAAAATCTGACGGCTCTTGCGTGGCGGTGCCGCGACGGCGGAAACTTATGGTTCGACGAACGAAAAAATCTAGGGGTGAAGGCTAGATTTTTTCCGCCGTTTCGTGTAAAATACATCCCCACATACACCCGAATAGGAGACTGAATGAACAGACGAGACTTTTTGAAGGGTAGCGCAGTGGTCGGATTGGCCGCCGCTTGCCCTACCGCCCGCGGCGAAGGCTGCTGCGGGAGCGGCATGCCGAAGTTGACGCCGCCTGCAAAACCAGCGCAATTGAACCTCTGCCTCCAGTGGGGCGGAATCCCCGTGCGCGATGACGTGAACGAGAAGCTGGACTTCCTTTCCGCGAACGGCTTCCAGGCCGTGGAGACGCCGTCCGGCCTCGGCTGGCTGCGCGAGAAGGGCCTCAAAGTCGCCGAAGGCGCGAAGAAGCGCGGCCTCATGCTCACGACGGCGTGCGGCCCATCCCGCTTTGACTACGCCGACAAGGCGAAGAACGACGCCGAGGTGGCGAAGTTCATGCCCATCTTGGAGATCCTTGGCGAGATGAAGAGCGTGGGACTGATAATCTGTCCGGCGCGCGGGAGGCCCGAGGTGGGTCTCAAGGAGCTTCGTGCCGACTTCGTGGAGAACACCGGCAAGCGCCTCGCCGAGAAGGCCGCCGCATGCGGCACGGACATCGTCCTGGAGCCGCTCCGTCGCGGCGAGACGCCGTTCCTCCGCCAGGTGGCCGACGGCGCGAAGATGGCGCAGGAGATCGGCAAGGGCTGCAAGGTGATGGGCGACTTCTGGCACATGCGCTGGGAGGAGCCGAACTTCTTCGCGGCGTTCGTGGCGGCGGGCCCGCTGCTCGCGCACGTGCACATCGCCTCGCTTGCGACGCGCAAGATTCCGGGGTCGGACGGCGCGGCCGACAATTACGTGGACGGCTTCAAGGGGCTCAAGTTCATCGGCTACCGCGGGGCGGTGTCGGTGGAGGCCGGCTTCAAGGAGATCGGCCGCAACGAGAAGAACAAGCCCATCTATCCTGACAACGCCGGCAAGCGCGACATCCTCGTGAAGATGTCCGCCATGCTGCGCCGCCAGTGGGAAGAGGCGTGAGTTAGTGGCTAGTGGTTAGTGGCTAGTGGCTAGTGAAAAATGATAGGACAAAGGACAGATGACTAAAGACAAAGGATTGTTTTTCAAACCTTTGTCTGCTGTCCTTTGTCTTCTGTCCTAAAACTTTAAAACCCAAAAAGGAAAAACAAATGAATCGTAGAGACTTCCTCAAGGTTGGCGCTGCCGCTGCGGTGAGCGCGCCTGCAATCGTCAGGGCCGAGGGCGCACCGCGCGTCTTCAAGGTCGGCATCGTGGGATGCGGCGGACGCGGCAATGGCGCCCTCGGCGACATCCACAAGGCCGCCGAGCTGCTGCGCAAAGAAGGCTGCAACGTGCAGATCAAGGTCGTCGCGGCGGCGGACTTCTTCGTCGAGAAGGCGAAGAAGGTCGCGCAGCGTTTCGGCTTCGACGAGAAGTTCGCGTTTGGCGGCGCGTGCGGCTACAAGCAGGTGATGGCGAGCGATGCGGACATCGTGATCCTCACCACGCCTCTCGCATTCCGTCCCGTGCACACGATGGCGGCCGTGCAGGCCGGCAAGCACGTGTTCGCCGAAAAGGGCGTGGCCGTGGACGGACCGGGCGTGCGCCTGATGATCGCCGCCTCGAAGCTCGCCCGCGAGAAGGGGCTCACGATCGTGGCCGGCACCCAGCGCCGCCACTCGCGCGCCTATCGTCTGATCGCGGACGCGCTCCAGAAGGGCATCGTGAGCCCGATCATCGGTGGCAATGTCTATTGGAACGGCGCGGTGCCGTGGGTGCGTCCGCGCGCGGCGGGGATGAGCAACGCAGAATACCTCTGCAACAACTGGCTTAACTTCACGGAACTCTCCGGCGACCACATCTGCGAGCAGCATGTCCACAACATCGACATCGCGAACTGGTACATCGGGCGCTACCCCAAGAGCGCGCTCGGCTTCGGCGCGCGCATGCGCCGCGTCTCGGGCAACCAGTACGACTTCTTCAGCGTCGACTTCGACTACGGCGAGGGCGTGCACATCCACTCGATGTGCCGCCAGATCGACGGCTGCTCGGGCGGCGGCGTGGGCGAGGTGTTCCGCACGAAGGACTCCGTGATCTCCGCCGGACACGCCGTGCGCATGCTCGGCACCAACAAGAGGCTCGAGCTTTCCGGCGACTTCAAGGATGGCAGCCCCACCACGATCGAGCACTGGGACCTTCTGCGCTCCATCATGAAGACTGGCCCCTACTTCAACGAAGGCGAGCAGGTGGCGATGTCCACCGCCTGCGCGATCATCGGCCGCATCTCCTGCTATACGGGACAGATCGTCTCCATGGCGTCTATCATCTCCGACGAGAACAGCAAGTACTACAACATGGAGTGCCTGCCGCGCGCGACCGACTTTGAGAAGGGCGAGGTGTCCATGCCGGCGAACGGTGACAACGAGTGGGCGCTCCCCGGCCGTCCGTGGCGCGGCCTCGAGAAGGGCACTCCCACGACGAACAAGGCCACCCAGGGCGCACCGCTTGGATATAGCGTATAAGTGATAGTGAATAGTGAATAGGTGAGGATGAGCAGAGGAGAGTTGAGAAAGGAAGATGATTGATTCGGTTTGGCTGAAGGCGCGCGCCGACGACGTGCGGCGCGTGGACGCGATCGACCCCGCGCTGTACCAAAAGTACGGCGTGAAGCGCGGGCTCCGCAACGCGGACGGCACGGGCGTGCTGGTGGGCTTGACGACCATCGGCAACGTCCACGGCTACGTCGTCTCGGAAGGTGAGAAGCTGCCCGTCCCTGGACAGCTCTTCTACCGGGGCGTGGACGTGGTCGACCTCGTCCGCGCCTGCGAACGCGAGAAGCACTTCGGGTTCGAGGAATGCGCCTACCTGCTGCTCTTCGGCGAGCTGCCCACGACGGCGCAGCTCGCGGAGTGGCAGGAGCTGCTGGCCGAACATCGTCGTCTCCCCGACGGCTTCAAGGAAAAGGCGATCGTGCACGCGCCTGGCATGGACCTCATGAACTCCATCGCCCGCGCGGTGTTGACAGCCTACACCTACGACACCACGCCCGACCTCCTCGACATCGAGACGAACCTCCGCCAGGCCGTGGAG
This sequence comes from uncultured bacterium, assembly GCA_902779075.1. Next base: position 28,361 of record CACZAK010000022.1, read on the forward strand.
CTGATCGCGGGCTTTCCCACGATCGCCGCCTACGCCTACCAGGCCAAGGCCCACTACCACCTCGGGCGTGCGCTGATGATGCGCTACCCCGATCCCACGCACGGCACGGCGGAGAACGTCCTCACGCTCATCCGCGAAAGCGGCACCTACACGCAGCTCGAGGCCGAGACGCTCGACCTCGCGCTCATCCTCCACGCCGAACACGGCGGCGGCAACAACTCGAGCTTCGTGACGCACGTCATCACCTCCTCGTTTTCGGACATGTACTCTACCGTGGCCGCCGCCACGCTCTCCCTCAAGGGCAGCCGCCACGGCGGCGCGAACCTCCGTACGATGCGCCAGATGGCCGAAATGAAGCGGAACATCCGCACGTGGACCGACCATGGCGAGGTGGCCGACTACATCGCCAAGATCGTGCGCCGCGAGGCGGGCGACGGCACTGGCCTCGTCTACGGCCTCGGACACGCCGTGTACACCATTTCCGACCCGCGCGCCCAGCTCTTGAAGGAGAAGGCGAAAATGCTCGCCGAGGCGAATGACCGCATGGACGAATTCGCGCTCTACGACGCGATCGAGACGCTGGGCCCCGGCATCATCCGTCAGGTCCATCCCTCTGCGCGCGAAGTGTGCGCGAACGTGGACCTCTACAGCGGGTTCGTGTATGACATGCTCGGCATCCCGCAGGACCTCTACACGCCGCTCTTCGCCGTTGGCCGCGTTGTCGGCTGGTGCGCGCACCGCATGGAGGAGCTCGTGAACGGCGGTCCGATCATCCGTCCCGCGTACAAGCCCGTCTACAAACGGTCCCGCCCCTATGAGGCGATGGAGGCGCGCGGGTGACCGCAGCCGCCGAGGGCGTGGTGCCACCGGGACGGGTCTTTTCCGTCACGGCGCTTACGCAGTCCATTCGCAAGAATCTCCTCTCCAACAACGCGAAGCTCGCCAACGTCTGGATCGAGGGCGAGATTTCCGGTAACAAGATCTACAGTTCAGGACACCGCTACTTCGCGTTGAAGGACGCGAACGCGACGATTTCCTGCGTGCTTTTCGCCTTCAACGTGGGTAACTGCGACGAAGGTTTCCGTGCGGCGCTCCGTCAGGGCGAGTCGTCCGTGGACGGCCTCAAGGTGCAGGCGCAGGGCGAACTTGACCTCAACATGGGGCGCGGGCAGTATTCCTTCAAGGTGAAGCGTCTGCGCATCGCCGGAGTGGGCGACAAGATGGCAGCCTTCAATGCCTTGAAGGCAAAGCTGGAGGCCGAGGGTCTCAACAAGCTCGACCATCCCAACCTGCGGCGTCCGCTGCCGTTCCTTCCGCACCGCATCGCCATCGTCACGTCGCCCTCCGGCGCGGTGATCCACGACATGTGCACCGTCCTCACGCGCCGCTTCCCCAACCTTGAGATACGGCTCTTCCCCGTGAAGGTACAGGGCGAGGGCGCGGTAACGGAAATCGTGGGCGGCATCGAGTTTTTCAACACGAGCGCGTGGGTGCCCGACGTGCTGATCGTCGGACGCGGCGGCGGGTCGGTGGAAGACCTCTGGGCCTTCAACGAGGAACCTGTCGTGCGGGCCGTCGCCGGTTCGCGCATTCCCGTGATCAGCGCCGTGGGACACGAGTCCGATACGACGCTCTGCGATTACGTGGCGGACCTCCGCGCCGGCACGCCGTCCATCGCCGCCGAGCGCGCCGTACCCGTGAAGGCGGAGCTCGTGGCGCGCGTGCAGGAGCTCTCGGCGCGCCTTGAGAAGGCGCCCCAGCAGGCATACGAATCGCTCGTGCAGCACGTCGACGACCTTTCGTTCCGCCTCGGTGCGCACCTGAAGGAGGTCGCGGCCGTGTTCGAACGTCGGCTCCAGCGCGTGGCGTTGCGTCTCGACCCCGCGATGACATCGGCCTATCAGCGCGCGGAGAGCCGTCTCAAAACGGCCGCCGCAGGTTTGCGCCACCTTTCGCCGTACGGCGTGCTGGAACGCGGATATTCGATCACGCTCGACGCGGAAGGACGCGTGGTGCGAGGCGTGGATGGGCTTGCACCGGGCACGCGGCTCACGACGCGCCTTGCGGACGGTACGGCGATGTCTGTGGTAGAGGAAATTTTCCGGGAGGGCGCGGCATGATGAATCCGCTGAAATGGCTGGCCGGTCTGTTCGGGCGTGGGGATGGGGCGCAGGGGCCGTTGCGCTTCGACGTGGCTGCGATAAGCGACCGCGGGCTTGTGCGTCTGAAAAACGAAGATTCATACCTGATGCGCAAGGAAGATTTCTTCCTATCCGTGGCGGATGGCATGGGCGGCGGGGCGGACGGTGCGCTCGCGAGCTCGTGGGTCTGTGAGGCGTTCGCCGGCTTGCTGGCGACGTCGTCCGCAGGATTCCGCGAGCGCGTTAAACGCACTGGTGCCGCGCTTGAGGCGGCCAACGCACGCATCCGTGAGTACATGAATGAGCGCAGAATCAAGATGATGGGATCCACGGCGGCGGTGCTGCTGGCAGACCCGGCGCGTCCCTCGCGCGGAGTGATCGCGCACGTAGGCGACAGCCGCATCTACAGGTGGCGGAAGGGGAAGGGCATTCAGCTCACGCGCGACCACACGGTTGGCGACGAGCTCGGCCGCGCGCACATAAATGCGGCGGACGCGGCGGCGCTGAAGAGCCGGAAGAACCCGCTCTCGCACATTCTCACGCGGGCCGTCGGCACGGGGTTTAAGGTACGCGCCGAATGGCGGAAGATCGACATCCGCGCCGGCGACCGCTACCTGCTCTGCACGGACGGCGTACACGACGTGCTGAGCAACGTGCAGGTGTCCGCTCTCCTCGGCAGCGCGAAAACACCAGCCGAGGTGCTGAGGGCGTTCGCGCGCGACGTGATCTCGTATGGCGCGCCCGACAACTACACGCTCGTCTGCGCGTTCGTGGAAAAAGACCTATGAAAAACTACATACTTGCGCATGATCTCGGCACGAGCGGCAACAAGGCCGTTCTATACGCGGCCGACGGCACGGCGCGCGGAAGCGTGCTCGCCACGTACGGCACGCGCTTCTTCAACGGCTGCTGGGCGGAGCAGGCCCCGGACGACTGGTGGAAGGCGGTGTGCGATTCCACGCGCCAGCTGCTTGAAAGCGCGCGCGTGGACCCGCGCGACGTGGCTGCCGTGGCGTTGAGCGGACAGATGATGGGCTGTACGCCCGTGGACGCGGCGGGGCGCGCGCTCCGTCCGTCCATGCTCTACTGCGACCAGCGCGCCTCCGCCGAAGCTGACGCCATCCTCGCGCGAATGCCGCTGGAGCGCTTCTACAAGATTGTCGGACACCGCGTGAGCGCGTCCTACACGCTTGAAAAGCTCTTATGGCTGCGCGCGAACGAACCGGAGGTTTTCGCGAAGACGGCGAAGACGCTCTGCGCGAAGGACTACGTGAACTTCCGCCTCACGGGACGCATGGCCACGGACTATTCCGACGCAAGCGGCACGAACGCCTTCGACATCAACACGTTCAAATGGTCGGATGTGGTGTTGTCCTGCGCCGAAATGCCGCTGTCGCTTTTCCCCGAGGCACTTCCGTCAACGGAAATCCTGGGCGGCGTGACGGCAGAGGCCGCTGCGGCGACGGGGCTTCTGGAGGGTACTCCGGTGGCGGTTGGTGGCGGCGACGGCAGCGCGGCGGGCGTGGGCGTGGGGTGCGTGCGGCCCGGTTCGGCGTACAACTGCATGGGCTCGTCGAGCTGGATCGCGCTCACCGTGAAGGAGCCGGTGGTGGATCCCGAAATGCGGACGATGAACTGGGCGCACTGCGTGCCGGGTTATCTGCATCCGTCGGGCACGATGCAGACTGCCGGGTCTAGTTTCAAGTGGCTCGCGGAACAGCTGTGTGCGGAAGAGGCGGCCGAGGCCGCACGCACGGGCGGTTCGAAGTACGCGCTCATCGACGCGAAGGCAGCGACTTCGCCCGTCGGCGCAAACGGCGTCTTGTTCCTGCCGTACATGCTGGGCGAGCGCACGCCGTGGTGGAACCCCGACGCGCGCGGTGCGTTCATCGGTCTGAACCTCGCGTCTACGCGCGCCGACATGATGCGCGCCGTTCTTGAAGGCGTGGCGATGAACCTGGGGTACATCGTGGACATCTTCCGTGACGGTGGTGTGTCCTTCGACGACGGCCTCCGAATCATCGGCGGCGGCGCGCAGAGCCGCGTGCTGAGGCAGATTCTCGCGGATGCGTGCGGCTGTCCGGTGCATACGCTCGAGTCGACCGCCGCGGCCACGTCTATGGGCGCCGCGATCATCGGCGGCGTGGCGTGCGGGATGTTCAAGGATTTCAACGTCGTGGACGATCTGCTCAAGACTTCCGAGACGGTGCAGTCTGATCCAAAGGATGCCCTATTCTACAAAGGCCGCACGCAGGTGCTTGTGAAGGCGTATCGCTCCCTCGTGGACGTGTACGGCGACCTCGCATCGGGAAGGTGAAAGGAAAAAGAAGATGAAGGCGATGGTGATTCCCCGTCCGGGGGTAATGGAAATACGCGACGTGCCGACCCCGAAGCCGGGTCCGTACCAGGCGCTCGTGAAGACGGAGGTGATGGCGCTCTGTAACGCCACCGACCGCAAGCTCGTGGAAGGACACTTCCCGGGCATGGCGCAGTATCCGCTCGTGCTCGGACACGAAAACGCCGGTATCGTCGTTGAGGCGGGCGAAAAGGTGACGCAGTTCAAGCCTGGCGACAGGGTGATCGGCGGAATGGTGTTCGGTTTTGAGGGGACTGACCTCGCATCCGGCTGGGGCGGTTTCAGCGAATACGTGCTGGTGAACGACCACGACGCGATGGTGTGGGACGGCGTGGCTGACGCGGATCACGGGTGGTTCGAGTGCTACGAGATACAGCGCAAAGTGCCTGAGGGGGTGGAGCCCGAGGCGGCTGCGCTTCTCTGCACGTGGCGCGAGGTGTACGGCGGCATCGGCGACTTCGGCATCCAACCCGGCAACAAAATCCTCATCTACGGGGCGGGTCCGGTAGGCATGAGTTTCGTCAAGTTCACGAAACTCATGGGCGTCAAGTGGGTGGGGCTCGTTGACCCGCTCGCGAACAAGCGCGCCCTTGCCCTCAAGATGGGCGCGGATGCCGCGTTCGCGCCGGAGGAAGTGGACTTCCCCGCAGGTTCGTTCGACGTAATCGTCGACGCTGTCGGCAACGAGAAGATCGTGAACGCGGCCATCCCCATGATCAAGCTCGGCGGCACGATCGGCGTGTACGGCGTGATCTCGCAGCCCACGCTCATGATCGAGAAGGGGAAGGGGCCGTACAACTTCAACCTCGTGATCCACCAGTGGCCCACGCGCTGGCGCGAGCGCATGGCGATGGAGCCGCTCTGCAAGTGGATCAAGGAAGGGCGTCTGAGCGCGGATGAGTTCGTGACGCACCGCTTCAAGCTTTCCGAGCTCGGTCAGGCGCTTGCCGCCGTAAAGGCCGGCGAAGCACTCAAGGTGATGATGAGGTTTTAATTCGATAGGGAGAAAAGAAATGATTGATGTTGATAAGTTGACGCCGCAGGAACTTGCGGGAATGATTGACCATACGTTCCTCAAGGCGTATGGTGGTCCTGAGCCGATTGAGAAACTCTGCTCCGAGGCGAGGGAGTATGGTTTCGCGATGGTGGCCGTGAACGCAGCGGAGGCGGAACGCTGCGCCGAACTGCTCAAAGGTTCGAAGACGCGCGTCGGCGTGGCGATTAGCTTCCCGCTCGGACAGATGACGTCGGCGGCAAAGGCATTTGAGATCAGGGACGCTATCGCGAAGGGCGCGGGCGAGGTTGACATGGTGCAGAACCTGCGCGCGCTGCAAAGCGGCAACGACGCGCTGGTGCTGGCTGAGCTCGAAGACCTTGCGAAGACGTGCCGCGAACACGGCGTAATCTCCAAGGTGATCCTCGAGAACTGCTATCTTACAGATGAGCAGAAGGTGCGGGCATGCGAGCTCGCGGTGAAGGCGGGTGTCGATTTCGTGAAGACGTCAACGGGTTTTGGAACCGGCGGCGCGACGGTGGCGGACATTGCCCTCATGCGCCGCACGGTGGGCCCGGACATGGGCGTGAAGGCGGCGGGCGGAATCCGTACGCTCGACGCCGCACTCGACATGATTCGCGCCGGCGCCACGCGCATCGGTACCAGCGCCGGTGTATCCATCGTGGAAGAGCTAAAGGCACGAGAGAAATAGGATTTAGTTGTAGGCGTCCCGCCGAGCCGTTACGGGTCGGTCTCTACCGGTTCACATGGGCGCGATCACCGAGAGCGCCTGACGCATACGAGATGGCGTGCGATTCGATGGAGGTCTCGAAGGACTGTTGCGGACCTCTCGTCACGAGAGGCGGGAACCAGCGTAAAATTGAGACCGGCGTCGTGGCCTGGACAGGCGGTGTGAAGTTCACGACCCAGTCCGAAGGCAATGAGTTCAACGTCGTTGCCTGCGAGGAGACGAAAGGGGAACATACTGCGGAATGTTTGTCACGAACTACGACGTCGGCTGCCCGGAGGTGGCGTTGGAGGTCGTGGAATGGGGTCGGCGCAGCTGGAACGTCGGGTCGAGCTTCGACGTCGAGAAAAACAACGGCTACGGGCTTGAGCACGTGTTCTGCAACCACTGGTGGTGCAGCAGGAACTTCTACCTGCTCATGCAGCTCGCGAACAACCTCTGGCAGATGTTCAACGCCTGTGTCGTCCCGAAGCTGGCCAAGGACTGCAGGAAAATGGCCCAGTTCGAGTGGGTGGAGTTCCTTTTCAGGGCCTTCCACGAAATCGGCATCACGTTCTTCGCCAAGCGCGCCGCCATCGCGAAATAACGAGTGAAAAATGTAAAGTGGAAAGTTGTAACAGGTGAAGTGAAAGGATGAGAATGATGAAGATTGCAAAGACTTACAGTTGTACGCTTGCTGTCACACTCTGCGCGGCGGCGTTGGCCGAAGGCGTGAAGCCGAATAGAAATGACGCTGGACGTCTGTGGATCGACGTCGGCGGCAAGGACGTGGAAGGGCGCGGCTGGAGTGACGCGGAACTGCCGTTCGACCGCATTCCGAAGCGCTTTGCAAAGGACTTGCCGCGCGTGTGGGAAAACGGTATTTAGTCAACCGGCGAGTTCTTCGATTTTGAGAGCGATACGACGGCGGTCTCGGTGCGGACGGTGTTCGCGAAACATGGTTTTGGCGAGAACAGCTTCAACAGCTCCGCCTGCGTAGGAACCGACCTGTACGTGTTCGACTCAGAGCGTGGGGGATTGGCACTGGGCCGCTGCGGTGGGCCATGGTGTCCGCTGGGGAAAGAACGTTGAATACCAGCTTGTGAGCAAGCTCCCGAAGCAAGTCCGGCGTTTTCGTCTCTACCTGCCGCTGCGGAATCGGCTCGTGTCTCTCAAGCTGGGCGTTGACGCCGCGTCCAAGACGAAGCTCATCCCGCCGCGAAAGGAGAGGCCCATCGTCTATTACGGCACGAGCATCATCCACGGCGCGTTCAACATACGTCCCAGGCTCGCGCTCACGTCGCGTCTTGAGCGCAAGCTGAAGAAGCCGATCGTGAACCTCGGTTTCTCCGGCGGGGCGCGTCGAGATCCCGCTGCGGCGACAATGCTGGCGGAGTAGGATGCGGCGATCTATGTATGCGATCCGTACCATAACCTTTCGCCAGACCTGATTAGGCGCAACTTCGAGGCGTTCTTCGACGAGCTGTGCGCCAAGCGTCCTACGACGCCCGTGCTGCTTGTGGGTGCGCCGCCGGTGCTGAACGGATGGCTCTGGCCCGACGTTTCGCGCAACGACGAGGAGAAGACGCGGCTCTTTGCCGAGCTTTCAAAGAAGGTGGTCATTTCCGAACTGATCAAATTTAACCGGCATGGTACGCCAAGAACTGTAGATTGCAATAGTTGAAGCTACTAAAACGTGGCATTTGGCCAAGGAGTGGCATTTACTTTTGCCGAAAAGCCATTTACATATAAAACAGGTTCGTTGACCCCTTGACGGGGTGCGCTGATTATGATAAACTCTACGCCAATTTTCCGCGAGGGAAGGTCCCGAGCGGCGAGTCCAAAGGAGTAATAGAAAATGGCTATCAAGGTTGGCATCAACGGCTTCGGCCGCATCGGCCGCATGGTTTTCCGCGCGGCTGTTGAAAACTTCGCGAATGACATCGAGATCGTGGGCATCAATGACCTGCTCGATCCCGACTACCTCGCCTACATGCTGAAGTACGATTCCGTGCACGGCATATTCAAGCACGACATCAAGGTCGATGGCACGAACCTCGTCGTTGACGGCAAGGCTATCCGCCTCACGGCCGAGAAGGATCCGGCTGCCCTCAAGTGGAACGAAGTCGGTGCCGAGATCGTCGTTGAGTCGACGGGTCTGTTCCTCACGGACGAGAAGGCGCGCGCCCACATCACGGCTGGCGCCAAGAAGGTCATCATGTCCGCTCCTTCCAAGGACGCGACCCCGATGTTCGTCTATGGCGTGAACCACACGACCTACGCGGGCCAGGACATCATCTCCAACGCTTCCTGCACCACGAACTGCCTCGCGCCCCTCTCGAAGGTCATCCACGAGAAGTTCGGCATCAAGCGCGGCCTGATGACGACGGTGCACGCCGCCACGGCGACGCAGAAGACGGTCGACGGCCCGTCCAAGAAGGACTGGCGCGGTGGCCGCGGCATCCTCGAGAACATCATCCCGTCCTCGACGGTCCTCGACGGGTGCGGCGAAGGCCGTCGGCAAGGTTCTCCCGGACCTCGACGGCAAGCTCACTGGCATCTCCATGCGCGTTCCCACGAGCGACGTCTCGATCGTCGACCTCACGGCCGAGCTCGAGAAGCCCGCGACGATCGAGGAGATCAAGGCTGCCGTCAAGGAAGCCTCCGAGGGTTCCCTCAAGGGCATCCTGGGCTACACCGAGGACGCGGTGGTCTCCACCGACTTCCGCGGCGACGCCCGCACGTCGATCTTCGACGCTGACAAGTCCATGTGCCTCGACCCGACCTTCGTGAAGCTCCTCTCGTGGTATGACAACGAGTGGGGTTACTCGAACAAGGTTCTCGAGATGGCCCGCGTCATCGCGAAGTAAGCATTTAGCGACCCTCAGGGGCGTGATTCCTAGCGCGTTCCAGACGGGAAGTATTTCGGAAGGACATGGCGTGGCTACACGCTGTGTCCTTTCTCTTTTCAAAACGATGAGAAAACACTGGTTCTTCGACTTTGACGGCACGCTCTGCGACACGGAGGCGGACATCAAGTCCGCCTGGCGCGCTGCGTTGCGCAACATCGGGCGCGACTGTCCGCACTTCGACCGCGTCTACCGCACCGGCCCCACGCTCGACCAGGTCGTGTACATGCTCTTCGACGACGCCACGCCCGAATTGGTGAACGCCGTCAAGGCGCAGTTCCGCACCTGCTACGACGCGGGCGGCTTCCCCGCCACGCATCCCTATCCGTGGGTGCCGGCGTGGCTTGCCGACCTGAAGCGCCAGAATTGCCGCATCTACGTGGCCACGAACAAGCGCTGGAACCCAACGCATATCCTCATGGAGAAGCTCGGCTGGGACTCGCTGTTCGACGGTTACTATACCGTTGACATGTTCGTTGATCCGTCCGCGAAGGCCGCGACAAGCGCGGTCCTCCCGAAGAGGAATCTCACGAAGGCGGAGTTGCTCGCGGAGGTGATGCGCGAACGCGGGATCGCCCCTGCCGATGCCGTGATGGTGGGCGATACGAGGGGCGATGTCACATCCGGCGCAGCAGCCGGCATGTACACGATTGGCTGCACGTGGGGCTACGGCACGCGCGAAGAACTGGAGGGGGCTGATGAAATCTATGACACCGAACGCTTCGCCTGATCCCATGCGCAACCATCCGGAGCTCCGCCGCCGCCTGCGCGACCGCGCGGCGCGCAAGCGCCTCGCCGACCGCGTTACGCCTGGCTTGCCCGTAGACGGCGACCCTGTCGAAACGCGCGTGCCCACGCCGACCGTCGGAACGCTGATGGACGGTATCCTAGGCGACCTGCTTGCCGAGAAGAGCGTATTCTTCGACAGCGTGTGTGCACAATGGGATACGCTTTTCCCCGACATTCCCGCGCGCCCCGGACGTTACCAGGACGGACACCTTTTCCTCTACGTGCGCACGGCAGGACAGTTATTCGCACTGCGTCCAAAACTGCCTAAGATCAAGAAGGCGCTTCTTCCACTTCGCGACGCCGATCCAAACGCGCCGAAGCGTTTCACCCTGCACCTTGAGATTCACTCAGGCGCGATTTGACGTTGCGGCATGACTTCCATGAACGACGACAGACTTTTCGCCGTAAAGATGCGCGCTGCGCGCGAAGGCGCGCATATCTCCGGCGCTGAACGCATCGTCAAAGCCCGCGACATCCCTGCGCTCGCCGCCGCGCTTGCCGAACGCGCGCTGCACCATGCGAAGGGCGTGCCAGACGAAATCCACGTGAAGGTCGAGGCAGCCGAGAACATCGAGCGTCTCGTGTCGCTTCCGGTTTCGACATACGTCACGCATACGCCGGCAGAAGGGCGCGCCGTGGCGGCGCGTCTACTTTCGAGCGCTGGCATCACGCGCATCGACGAAATCCTCGCGCGCTTTTCGGAAACATACGGAATGCGTGGCGCAATGCTGCTTGATGCGGACACGCTGGAGCGCCTTGAACCAGATCCAGAGCGCGGCGTGCGTGCCACGTATATGGACGCAGTTTTCAACGGGCAAGATGCCCGTTGTCCCAGTGGGGATGTGAGGAAAAAGAACCACTTTGCCGAGGCGGTGGTACTTGCCACGAAGGTGGCGAATGCGCCAGGCATCGTAGGCGAGATATGCGTCTCGGATGATCCCGACTACGTGACTGGTTACGTGGCAACTAAGGAAATCGGTTACTGCCGCATCACGACCGTAAAGGAAATGGGCGATCCATGCGGCGGACGCATCTTTCTCTATCGGGGCCCTCGCGAGGGTGTGGCGGAGACCATTCGCTATCTCCAAAAGCAGTGCGTGCTCGTCGAGGGCGTGCCGAACGTTCCCGTAAAGGCCGCGGCAAGCGCGGCAGTTCCCGTGGCCGCGACAAGCGCGACCATCCCGTTTGAGGAGGTGCTGGGTGCCGAGTTGCGCGAAGTGGTCGAACAGGGACTTCTGCGAGTGTGCCGGGAGCGTCCGACGGAAATGCTTTCATTCGCCTCTAACGACTATCAGAACCTTGCGGGAGATCCGCGCCTCAAGGCGGCGGCGTGCGAGGCGATCCAACGCAGCGGCGCAGGTGCGGGTGCGTCGCGTCTAGTGACTGGCACATTGCCCGAACATGTGCGCCTTGAGCGGCATCTCGCCTCCTTTAAAGGCACGGAGGATGCAGTAGTGTGGGCGACGGGCTACATGGCGAACGTAGGGACCATCTCCGCGCTTGTGGGGAAGGGCGATGCTGTGTTCAGCGACGCGCTCAACCATGCGAGCATCATAGACGGGTGCCGTCTCTCGCGTGCGGACGTTTTCGTGTACCGTCACGCGGACATGGACGACCTGGCGCACCAGCTTGATGCTGCGGGTCCGCGTCGGCGCAAGTTAGTGGTTAGCGATGCCGTGTTTTCGATGGATGGCGATTTGCTCGACCTGCCGGCGTTTCTTGCGACGTGCCGTCGGGCAGGTGCCGTATCGATGATTGACGAGGCGCATGCAACGGGCGTAGTGGGCGTAACGGGACGTGGTCTCACGGAACACTACGGCTGCAAGCCGGACATCATACTCGGCACGCTTTCAAAGGCTCTTGGGAGCGAGGGTGGATTCGTCTGTGCGAGCAGCACCGTATGCGATTACCTGCGGAACCGGTCGCGGGCGTTTATCTTCTCTACGGCGCCAGATCCTGGAGCGATGGCGGCTGCCGACGCCGCGTTGTCCGTACTGGAGGCTGAACCGTGGCGCGCGCCTGAGCTGCGCGCGAAGGTGGCGCGTTTCGTAGCGGCGCTCAACGCGGCGGGTGTGGAATGTTCCACGCAGAGCGCAATTGTGCCTATCCTGATTGGCGACGAGCGCATGGCGTGCGAAGTCTCGGCGGCGCTGGAACGCGAGGGCGTACTTGTACCCGCAATACGCTATCCCACGGTGGCGCGCGGTGCAGCACGTCTGCGCGCAGCGGTGGATGCGGGGAAGAGCGATGCAGACCTCGAACGTGCTGCTGCGCTCATCGCCGTTCAGCGGAATCGCCTTCTGCGGGGATAATAGCCGCGCTCGAAGTCGCCGCGTGCGCCCGACTGCGAGGGCGGCCGACGGCGCGAGGGGTCGCGGAAAGAGGGGGGCGGTGTGTCAGGCTTGAGGTCCGTCTTGAGGCGGAAGTCGGCGAGCGGCTTGTAACCGCGTTCGGCCATGAGCGCGTCCCATGCCTTCGGAAGCGTGATCTTGATTGTCGCGAAACCGCCGCCGGGAACGCAGAGCGTCTTGTTGCGCGAAGGGTCGCCCGTTACGATGAACGCGCTCTTGCCGGACGCCATCGCGGGAACGGTCTCCATCTCGGACTTGTCCGTCCAGGCAAGCCACGGCGGCGTCTTTGTCATGGAAGATCCTTCCCTATCGGCAATGCGGTCCTCGTGGCGGGAGAGCGGGTATCGTTCGGGATCGAACGCGCTGCCGGGGTTGCCCCAGTAGTTTGCGAATGCGCGTGCGCCGAGCGGTATGCGCGCCGTCTTCTCAATGGCCTTGCAGAGCGATTTTTTCGTCTGGTAGGTATTCGCCAGATCGCGTGCGACGCCCTCCGTGACGAAGAACGCGCGGTAGGTGCAGGGCATGCCGCTCGCCACGGCCATCTGCGACTTCTCCACGGCGTCCCACGCCATCATGTCCTTGATGCGCGCACCGTCGGACGTGGCCGGCACGAGGTTGTTGCCCCAGTTGATCGACGATGCGGCGGTGAGCGTGGAGTCGTCGATGGCGTAGCCACACTGCATCTGGTACGGTTTCCAGCCGATCTTCAGCGCGGCGGCCTCGTCCTCCACGAGACACCACGGCATCAAGTAGCCGAACGTACCCATGCGGTTCTCCTTTACGCGGTAGCCGCCAAGGTTGAGCATGGCGAGGTTGATGAAGCGTCCGAGGACGGCGTTCTTCGGCTCGCAGATTTCGCCCTGTCCGCAGTCGAAGCCCAACTGGCGGGCGACGGGCCCGTTCAGCCAGCAGTAGGGCGTCCAGGCGTGGGTCGAGGCGAGCGGACGGCGGAAGTCGCCATCCTTCATCGCCTCCACGAACGCGAGGAGCAGCGGCATGAACTCGGGCGGACATCCCGCCATCGAGCCGTTCACGGCCACGTGTCGGACTGTCACGCCGCGCTGCGCGGGCGGGATTGCGCCTAGCGAGTGGGTGGGCGGCAGGTCGGTGAAGCGCAGAAACTCGGAAACGGTTTGTTCCGTTGGCGGCACGATGGGCAGGCCGTCTGTCCAGCCGGAATCGAGGAAGATGCGCTGGATTTCGTCGAGCGTGCCGGAGATGAGACTGTCGGCAGCTGGCGTCCGACTGTCGGTTGCCGTCGGGCGGATGTCCTTGGTTCCCATGAGCCCTGCCTTGACCTGCGGCCACAGCACCTTGCGCGTGTTCGACAGCAGTTCCTCGCGCGTGTGGCTTGCGAACGCACCGGGGTATTCCGCGATGCGCAGCTCGGCGAGTCCGGCGGAGAGGGCGGTGCTCTTCGCCTGTTTCACGAACCCCGGCGCGGCGATCATTACGGACGGAATCCCCAGCACTTCGGCGGCGATGCAGGAGCCTGTCTCCTTCGGCGTGCAGAGTCCGCATCCGCCGTTGCCGGAGATGACGGCGTCGATCTTGAAATCCTTCAGCTTGCGCTGGAACTCTTCCTTCTCGCGGCGCACTACTCCCGGACGCGGGTATGGACCTGCCGAACCGATCTCGCTCAACAGATAGATTTTCGCCGTCGGGTATTCGGCGAGTATGAGCCGTTTCAGTTCGGGATGCGTGACGTTTGCCATGAAGCTCCCGCCTACGAGCGCGATTGTCTTGCCGTCCAGCGTCTTGAGGCGCGCTGCGGGTTTGATCGGCTCTACGGCGGATTCTGGCACGGGCGACAGCACCGTGTACGTCGCCTCGCTGCCTGACGCCGGCATCGGGCAGGTTCCGTCTTTGCATTCCGTCGCAAAAGTGCTTGCGGCGACTGCGACCATGGTAATTCCAAGAACAATTCTCATGGCATTATCCTTTCAGTTTGGATGTACTTGATGGCGGCGAGCGGCGTGGGGACGACAGGGCATCCGGTGGCACGCAGGCGCTCGGCGGTCTGGTGTCCGCAATCGACGAGAATGACTTCCGCGCCGATGGCAGTACCGACTTCGGCGTCGTGGAGTGTGTCGCCAATAAAGTAGTGCTTCGTCTGCGCGGGAAGGGCGGCGACGAGGTCGTGTCCGCGCGAAAGCTTTGTGGCGCCGTCGAGGTTGTCGACGCCGAAGATGTGCGTGAGGAACGGGGCTACGCCGAAGCGCGCGGTATCGCGTTGGAGAAGGTCTTCGCGGAGGGCGCTGAGGATGCACTGGTTGAAGCCGCCGGCGCGGGCGGTTTCGAGGGCCTCGAGCGAGGTGGGTTGGAGGCCCTGCGGCTCGGCGGCGATGAAGGCGTGGAAGTCAGTGCAGATTTCATCCCAGTCCACGCGGTCGAGGTCGATGCCGACCTGCTGGTAGAAGGGGCGCACGGGGAAACCGAAGTTGGCGCGGTAGAAATCGCGTGTGACGGGCGGAAGACCGTGTTTGGCGAGCATGCGGCTCAACGCGGCCACGGCGGCGTCGACGTCGTCGAGCAGCGTGCCGTTCCAGTCCCAGATGAGGGTACGGTTTATTTTCGTTTCAGTTTTCATTTTTAGTTTGAGGACAAAAGACGAAGGACAGAAGACAAAGGATTAAGGACTTTGGACATTGGACATTTGATTGTTTAATCTTTAAGGCGTCGGGCAACGGAGGCGCACCACACGCGGAAGGCACCGCCTTCGAGGAGAGCTTTGGCGCAGTGCGCGAAGGTGTTGCCGGAGGTCATCACGTCGTCGATGAGAAGCACGGTGCGTCCGCGGATGAAACGCGTATCGGTGACGGCGAAAGCGCCGATGAGGTTCTTGCGGCGTTCGTCGCCGGAGAGACGCGACTGGTGTTCCGTATCTTTGATACGCGTGAAGGAGCGTTCGTCGACGCGGCGGTTGATGCGGCGCCCGAGCGCCCGCGCGAGGAGGGCGCTCTGGTTGTAGCCGCGCGTGCGCAGGCGGTTGGGGTGAAGGGGCACGGGCACGATCACGTCTACGTCGGCGGGTTGCAGTTTGGCACGTACGGCACCCTCGAGCAAATCCGCAAGATCTTCCGCGAGCCAGACGGCGGCGCCGAACTTGAAGTCGTTCACGAGCTGGTCGACGGGGGCCTCGTAGACGACGGCGCTGCGCGCACGTTCGTAGGCGGGCTTCTCCTTGGCGCAGGCCTCGCAGACGAAATCGTGCGTCACCTTCGAGGCGATGATGGTGCCGCAGATGCGGCAGCAGCCGTCCGCTTCGTGGAAGGGAAGTCCCGCGAAGCAGGCGGAGCAGAGGTGGCGGCCGGGGCGGTCGGACGGGCGCGCGCACGTCTTTACCGCGCAGACGCGCGGCCAGACGCGGTCGAGGACGGCGTCCAGGAACTTGCCCGCCCGGCCCGACATGCTCACTTCCCGAACAGCGACGCGGGGTATTCGCCGGCGTCGACGAGGGCGCGGATCGCGTCCGTGACAAGCGGCTTGTCCTCGCGGTACGTGACGCCGAACCAGGCGGACTCCGTGGGCAGCACGTCGACTGTGGCGGCGCCCTCGTGGATCATCTCGTCCACGACGAAGGGAATGTACCACTCGCTCTTCTCCTCCGCGCCGCGCTGGGCGAGCCAGGCGGGGAAGCGGGCTTCGAGCGCGTCGAAGAGCGCGGGCGTGAAGCCCCAGAGGTTCATGGAGACGCGCTCCTTGCCGGTGAGCTTCACGGGGGCGGCGGGATCCTCTTGGTTCTCCGCGCCTTCGGGCGTGCGCACGAGCTTCGTCATTTCAGTGACACCGGTGAGTTTCCCGTCAGGAGTCACCTGGCAGATGCCGCGCGCGACGGAACCGTGGTCGGAGAGCGTGAGGTCGAGCTTGTAGCCGACCATCGCAAACTGGAGCGGGCGCGCGGCGGCATCGACGCCTGTGAGGAAGGACGAGAGGCGCGCGAAGGCGTCGCGGCCATAGAAGTCGTCCGCGTTGATTGCGGCGAACGGCTCGCCCACCACGTTGCGCGCGGCGCGGACCGCGTGGGCGGTGCCCCACGGTTTCGTGCGCCCGGCGGGGACGGTGTAGGGGGCAGGGAGGTCGTTTATGTCCTGGAAGGCGTAGTCGACGGGCATGAGGCCCTCGTACTTCGCGCCCACCTGGCGGCGGAAGACCTCCTCGATGTCCTTGCGGATGATGAACACGACCTTGCCGAAGCCGGCGCGGTGCGCATCAAAGACGGAATAGTCGAGAATGGCCTCTCCCGAAGGGCCCACGGGATCTACCTGCTTGAGGCCGCCATAACGGGATCCCATTCCTGCGGCCAGAACTACGAGTGTTGGTTTCATTTGCGTTCCTTTCCTGTTGCGGACATTAGTATAGCAAAAATACGCCGTCTGCGGCGGAGGTTTTCGTTGCTTGCCGTCTGGATTCTGTCTTTTCAGCGGGGCGGGCATTTGATATAATAGCGCCCATGAAAAACAGAACATTGTCTGCCTTTGGGGCAACATGTTGAAGGAGAAGAGGATGCGGATAGAGAGAAGAGGATTCCTGAAGGGCGTACTTGCCGCCGGCGCGGCGCCGGTGGTTGTGCCGGCGAGCGTGTTCGGCGCGACGGCCCCCAGCAACAAGGTGCAGATCGCCATCATCGGGTGCGGACGCATCGGCACGACGATGGACATCGCGGGAATGGCGCAGAACGAGGACATCGCCATGCTCACCTCGGTGTGCGACGTCGATGCCGCGCGCCTCGCCAGCATGAAGGTCACCGCCGAGGCGTACTACCGCCACAAGATGGACCACCTCAAGCTGGAGCGCGACTACCGCAAGGTGCTGGACGACCCCGGCGTGGACGGCGTGATGATCTGCACGCCCGACCACTGGCACGCGCGCATGGCGGTGGAGGCGTGTCTGAAGGGCAAGGACATCTACGTGCAGAAGCCGATCGCCTTCTCCATCGAGGAGAGCCTCGCCATCAAGGAGGCCGTGCGGCGCACGAAGCGCATCTTCTACACCGGCACGCAGCAGCGCAGCGAGAACTTCTGCGGCAACGGATTCCGCTGGGCGACGGACTGCATCAAGAGCGGACGCATCGGGAAGCTCGTGCGCATCGAGACGGGCATCATCGACAACAGCCCCGCGAAGGAATGGGACGTGCCGTCCATGGAGGAGACGCCCGACAAGCGCGACTTCGACTTCGACCTCTGGCTCGGCCCCGCGCGCGACGATGTGCGCTACTCCCAGCTGCGCACGCACTGGCGCAGCGTGGCGGCGCGTCCCGGCGGCGGACGCACCATCTCCCGCGGCCCCGCGTTCGTGCCCGGGCAGAACGTGGGCTGGCTCCAGATACAGGACTACTGCACCGGAAACGTCTCCGGCTGGGGCACGCACATGATCGACTCCGCGCAGTGGCCCCTGGACGAGGCGATGCCGATATCCGTCAAGGCCGACATCGCGAACTTCATGCACGGCCGTCTCTTCAACGTGCACGACCACTGTCTCGTCACCTACAAGTACGCGAACGGCGTGGAGATGAAGCTCGGCACGCCGCGCGCCTCGAACTTCAAGATCGGCGTGAGGTATATCGGCGAAAACGGCGACTGGATCTACGCCAACCGATTCGTCTCCCGCATCCCGGAGAAGGACCGCGTCGACACCGCCTACAAGCCGAAGGCCGACATCTGGCGCAGGTGCGAGGCGAACAGGAAGGGCATCATCGAGGAGACGCCCGAATCGCACGTGGCGCGCAACGAGCTCAAGGGACACCACCGCATCTGGTTCGTGTGTATGCGCGAGCGCAAGGACACGAACATCCCCGTGGAGGCCACCTGCTCCTCCACGATCTCGTGCATCCTCGGCTACCACGCGCTCAACAACCCTGGCCGCACGATCGAGTGGGATCCCGTTAACTGCAAGTTCAAAGACCCCTCGGACGAGAAGAACCTGCGCAACTGCTTCATGCGTCCGCAGTTCTCCGCCATCGAGGCACTCAAGGAAATCAGGAAGAGAGGCGCGTAACACGATGTTTGTAAAGCTCACAAAATCCGACGGAACGCCGGTATGGCTGAATCCCGAGTTCATAGTGCGCATTGAGTCGTGGAAAACGGGTTCAGCCGTGGCCGCGGCCGGGGACGGTGATTTCGAGGTGCGCGAGACGCCCGCTGCTATTCTTGCATTGTGCCAGGCGGCTCCGGTGCTGGTGCCGAAGCCGGCCGAAGAGCCGGCCAAGCCAAAAACGCGCGGACGCCGCAAGAAGGCAGAGACGCCGCCGGCTGAAGAGGCGCCCGTGGCGGAACCGCCTGCCGAAACGCCATCGGCAGAAGAGCCTGCCGCCTCCGTGGAGGAGCCGAAACCAGAGTCCGAACCGTCATCGGTTACTGCGGAAGCGCCGGCGCCTGCGGTTGTGTTGTCGGCTGATACTCTTTTCCCAGATGCGCCGGACGAAATATCCTGCGCTGCCGCGATACTGAAGAAGAACCGCTGCCGTTCGCGCAAGCGGATTCTGAACACGCTCAAGAGCCGGAACCCCAAGATGTCCATGGACGATGCGCGCTCCATGCTGGAGCAGATGGAGGCTCGCGGATTCGTGTCGATCGACGCGCAGGGGCACGCCGTGTTCAACTGATTTGAGTTTCATTTAGCGATGGAGATGTCTCGCCAGACGGGTGTTTCGTTCGCCCATGTTTGCAAGATCTACGCCAAGGGACAAAAGCCTGCGGTGGACGACTTCACGTTCGAGGTGCGTCCCGGCGAGTTTCTCGTGCTGGTGGGGCCGAGCGGATGCGGCAAGTCCACCACGCTCCGCATGGTTGCGGGACTTGAACTTCCCACGTCGGGGCGCATTGAAATCGGCGGACGCGACGTGACGAACCTTCCGCCGAAGGACCGCGACATCGCGATGGTGTTCCAGAACTACGCCCTCTATCCGCACATGACCGTGCGCGAGAACATGAGCTTCGCGCTGCGCCTGCGCCACGTTCCGAAAGGCGAGATCGCGCGGCGTGTGGACGCGGCGGCGGAGACTTTAGGACTCGGCGCGTACCTCGATCGCCTGCCCAAGGCGCTTTCCGGGGGACAGCGCCAGCGCGTGGCCGTGGGGCGCGCGATAGTGCGCGAGCCGGCGGTTTTCCTCTTCGACGAACCTCTCTCCAACTTGGACGCGAAAATGCGCGTGGAGATGCGCGCGGAGATCGTGCGCCTTCACCACCGCCTCGGCGCGACGATGATATACGTTACGCACGACCAGACCGAGGCGATGACGATGGGCGACCGCATCGTGGTGATGGAGGGCGGGCGCATACAGCAGGCCGCGCCGCCGCTTGAGGTTTACGACCATCCCGCGAACAAGTTCGTGGCGTCCTTCATCGGTACGCCGCCGATGAACCTCCTGCCGCCGGGCGTGCTAGACCTAAGCCGCACGGCAGGGGTGCGTCCCGAGCACATCCGCCTGTTCCCCGCCGATGGCGCTCCGGACGGTGCCTTGTCGGCGACTGTGGACATCGTCGAGCCGCTTGGCGCGGAGACGCTTGTACACGCAATTCTCGACGGACGCCAGACGCACGTCGTCGCACGCGCACCGGGCGACTCGCGCCTGCGCCACGGCGACCATATCGCGCTCGTCCCAGACCCAACGAAGACAGTGTTTTTCGACTGACCAGAAGGAATACAGCTTATGCAGACATCATTCAAGAATCTCGAACTTGACGGCAAGGCGGTGGATATCGCGGTGGAGAACGGACGCATCGCGTCCATAACGCCGTCAGAGCCGTCGCAGTCGCGTGCGCGTCCCGTCGTGCCCGCATTCTACAACTGCCACACTCATCTCGCGATGAGCCTTCTGCGCGGCTACGCGGACGACCTGGAGCTGATGCCGTGGCTGCAGGAGCACATCTGGCCGGCTGAGGCGCACCTCACGGATGAAATCGTCTATGCCGGCACGCGTCTTGCGATTTTGGAACTGATCCGCTCAGGCACCGTGTTCGCGAACGACATGTACTGGTACGCACCGGCCGTGGCGCGCGCCGCCGAGGAGATGGGTATCCGCTGTGCGGTGTCTATGCAGACAATCGAGACCGGAGGCCCTGGACACAACGACCCCAAGAACATTGCCGCCAACGCAGCGCTCGCCGGTTTGCCGCGCGACGCTTCCAGCCGCGTGTTCGCGACGCTCGCTCCGCACGCGATCTACACCGTGTGCGAACAGTCCCTGCGCGACATCGCCGCGCGCGCGAAGGCGGAGGACACATTCATACACGTGCATGTGGCGGAGACACGCTTCGAAGTTGAGACGTGCATGAAGGAACACGGCGGACGCACGCCCGTTGCCTACCTGAACGACATTGGACTGCTGGGCCCCAAGACCGTGATGGCGCATTGCGTCCATTTGACCGATGACGACATCCGCATCATCGCGGACACGGGCGCGGTGATCTGCGAGAACCAACAGTCGAACATGAAGCTCGTATCGGGGCTCTTCCCGTTCAAGCGCGCGGTCGAGAAGGGCGGGTGCCGCGCTTCAATCGGCACGGACGGCGCTTCTTCGAACAACTCCCTCTCGATGTTCGCGGAAATGAAGTGCGCGGCGCTTGCGGCGAAGATAGAGATCGGCGATCCCACGTGCGCCCCGGCCAAGACGGTATACGGCCTTGCAACGCGGGGCGGCGCGCAGGCTTTTGGCATCGACGCGGGCGAAATCCGCGTGGGCGCGGCGGCAGATTTCGTGATACTCGATCCGGACCGTCTGCCGCTTGTGCCGGGATTCAACCGCACGAGCGACCTTGTTTACGCGGCGGATCCGTCGTGCGTTGACACGGTGGTGTGCGACGGCCGCGTGTTGATGGAAGGTGGAGTAATACCGGGCGAAGGGGAAATCATCGCCGCAGCCCGCGCAGCCGCCAGAACTTTTTCCAAAAGCAGATAAAAGGTAAGCTTGCATGAGCAGTCTACATACGTTGGCCTTTGGGGACGGACCGGTATTGCAACCTGGGGAGAACTTTCGCGGATATGTCGTGGAACGCCTTCTTGGCGAAGGCGGGCTGGGGTCCGTGTGGCTTGCACGGCACCAGATGCTCGACACGCTCTTCGCGATCAAGATCCTCGATCCGGAGATCGCAGAGCAGCAGCCCGACTACGTGAAACGCTTTGTGCGCGAGGCTAGGCTTGCGACCCGAATCCGCCATCCCAATCTCGTGAGGGTTCATGACGCAGGATACGACGAGACGAGGGGAGTCTACTTCCTCGTGATGGACTACGTCAAGGGCGATACGCTGCGCGCGGCCATTGCGTTTACTGGTGCACACGCGGAGAAGGACGCCATACACATCATCCTTCAGATCGCCGACGTGTTGGCGGCTGCCCAGCGTTTCGGCATGGTACACCGCGACCTTAAGCCGGAGAACATCATGTTGACTCCGGAGGGCAACGCCAAGCTGCTTGACCTTGGAATTGCGAAGATTGCTGAAGGGATCGACTCCCTGAAGACAAGCGCGAATTCGGTGTTCGGTACCCCTGCCTACATCTCTCCTGAACAGGCTACGGATTCCAGCACCGTTGATACGCGCGCCGACGTCTATAGCATGGGCGTCATTCTCTTTGAACTACTCTGCGGCCAGCGTCCGTATACGGGAAAATCGCCGCCGGAGGTTTTGCAGCAACTTCTCGAACCGACTCCTATTCCGGATATCCGCACCTTTAACCCAGACGTCTCGCCCAATGTGTCCACTGTGCTGTCTCTCATGTGCGCCAAGAAGAAGGAAGACCGCCTCGCCTCGCCGCAGGATGTCATTTCCGCCTTTGCCCGCATTGGTTACGTCCTTTCGCCATCTGGCGAAACGGAGTTCGCAGCCGAGGAGGACGTGGTGTCATCCGGCATGGTGCAGGATCTTATACCTGAGTTTGTCAAGACGCCGCGGAAATCTAACGACCTTACGCTTGAGACACAAGATGAAGACGTCCAGGAGTTCTTGACCCAGCTTCGGCACAAGCGATTCCTCCAGCGGATGTTTTGGGTGGCGACGGGGCTGATTTTGATACTTCTCATTGCGCTGGCATGGCACCTCGCCGCATGAAAAGCCAGTCCTGTGTTAGTTTTTCTGCCAGGTGGTGCGGTCGGCGATTGACTGCTTGCGGCCGAAAAGTTTTGCAAGCGCGCCCCAGCCGTATACCCAGAGCGTGATCCAGCAGACGGGTATGTGGTAGAGCCACGCGCGGTCGGGCTTGCGGCAGAAGCCGATGAGCATCTGCACGAGCAGGGGGATGAGCGTGACCGTGGAGAGGCAGAAGAGGATTATGCCCGTCTTGCGCTGGCGGTCCCATGGATAGGAACGCTGCTTCTCCTGCGCGAAGTAGAGGAAGTCGCGGATGCGGCGGCGTTGCTTGCGGACGAAATCGGCGAGGCGCGCACAGTAGAGGTGTACGATGCCCGTCTTGACTTTCGCCACATGTACGGCGCCATCGCGACGGATGCGCTCGTAGAGGATGTCGATGTCGAAGAGGTAGGGATCCCAGTTCGTGCCGTCGAGGAGCGAACGGCGGAACACGAAACCATTTGCGCCGATGGTGGGAAGGGCGTCCGCAGTAAGTGTGAGCCTGAGCCAGTCGCCCTTGTCCTCTGTCGGGACCTTGAGGCCGGTCCACGTGCCGGTGACGCCGCACGTGCGGTCGTAGTTGCGCGTGAAGAGGCAGATGGGGTCGTTCATCCCGAGAAGGGCGAAGTAGCGCGTGGGGGCGGGGTCCTGCGGACGCACCGTGTAGGCGATTGGTTCCGTTGCGACGACCTCGGAATCCGCGAAGGGGGCCGTCATGCGCGCAAGCCAGTCTGGGGCGGGGAGGATGTTGTCGCTGTCCACGAGCGCGATTATCTCGCCATGCGCGGCCTTGATTCCGGCTGTCTTGCCGGCCTCGCCGGTCTTGAGGGGATTGCCGGTGATCACGTCCACACCGTAATCTCGCGCGATGTCGAGCGTGCGGTCGGAGGATCCTGCATCCGCGATCACGATCTCGCGTTCAATCCCCGGCGGGAGTGTCTGCGCGCGGATGGCGTTGAGACACTCCGCGAGCGTTTTCTCGGAGTTCAGGACGGGTATGACGAACGAGACGAGCATTGCTTAGAAGCGGGCGAGGTCGAGCATGGAGTTAGGACCGAACGCGCGGAGGTAGATGAAGAGCACCACTCGCACGTCGTCATCGTGGTGGGAGCCGTCGATGCGGCGGTAGTCGTTCTCGTATTCAAGCTGCACTCGCAAGGCCAGGCAGTCCGTCATGAAGTCCACCCAGGCGCCGATTTCGTCCACTTCGCCGTGGCGGCAGTCGTAGCGGAGGTACGGACCCCAGGCTAGCCAGTCGCAGATGCCGTGTTCAAAACCGATGCGTGCGATGCTGGACTTTGCCCAGTTGAAGCGGTCGTAGATCGAGGGCACGTACTCCCATGTGCGGTGGTCGCGGCCGATGTAGCCCAAATGCCAGCTGAAGTTGTCGGTGATGCGGTGGCGCATGAAGAGGTCGGAGTAGGCGGCCTTGTCGTTGCGGGCGTCGTATTCGCTGCGCGCGAGGAAGGTGACGCGCTTCGTGGGTGCATAGCGCAGGCGCAAGCCGGGCACGACGTCGTCCCGGTGCGAGTAGTGAGGGTCGTCACTGTCCTTCGCGTAGCCGTTCATCCAGCTGCCGCGCGTGTAGCGGCTGTATGAGGCGAAGGGGATGGCGGCGTATAGGTCTGCGTCGAACACCGTGCGGGGGACGCCGTGCTCGTCCGCGCGCTGGAAGATGTTGCGGATGCCGGGGCGAATGCCGTGCCAGTTGTACGGCAGTCCGCGTCCCTCGAAGCCGAACTGGTCGAGCCACTCCGTGGCGCCGTCGTAGCCGTCGAACACGTACGCACGGCGCTTGCGGGTGGATGTGGTGTCGACGACCTGATAGGAGTAGTCGAGATATGGCTCCACGGTGTGGCGCCAGGCGTCGCTCAACCAGGCGCTACCACGCGCGGAGGCGGTGAGGCCGAACTCTGCGATGTTGCGGTAGATGTCGTCGCCGCTTGCCTTGGAGCGGCCTTCGGCAAGAGCGGCACGGCTGCCGGAGTCGCTCCAGAACGTTCCGTGATACGTGGCGCGCGGCGCAACGGCCAGGACGTCCCAGAGCTTGAAGGGCGCGGTGATGCGGTGGGACGTGTCGGCGCGGAAAGTCTGGTAGTCGGCCGCGCGGCCGTCAGGTCCGATGTAGGGCACGTAGCGGAACATGTCTTCAGAGGCGCCGCGGTATTCGGCGTAGTTTCTGTTAAGGTATCCGGCGCGTGTCTGCGACTCGTAGTTGACGGGCAAGTCCCAGATGGGCTGCGGGCTTACGGAAATCCAGCCTTCGGGGAGTCGCGCCACGCCGCCGTAGAAGTCGTTGAGCGGACCGGAGGCGGATACCCCTGATGCCCAGCTCAGCTCGCGGTGCTCGTATGAGACTTCGTTAATAGGGATGGACTCTCCGCGCTCCTCGTTGCGGTAGAAGTCGCGACGGAACCAGGAGTCGGAGTAGTAGGTGGCCTGTGCGCGGAGCGTGTCGCGCTCGGTGATGTCGGCGTAGTGCTCGAGCTTGAGTCCGTAGCGCTCGCGGTCCACGTCGCTGCCCCAGTTGCGGTAGTTGCGCTTGTGGTCGCTCCAGTGGTCTTCGTAGCGGTCATAGTCGATGTCCCACGCAT
Organism: uncultured bacterium; assembly: GCA_902779075.1. The sequence continues at coordinate 53,286 of CACZAK010000022.1, forward strand.
GGTAGACCTTGAACTTGCCCTTGCCGTAGTCGGCGAGGTTCCAGCGGATTGTCTGGCCGAGCGCGACGCCGTTCCGGGTGCGGAAGTCGGCGTAAGTGGAGCCGCCTAGCGACGGGCCTTCGCCCTTGCCTTCGTTCCAGATGTCGTAGACGTAGCCGGTGAGCAGGTAGCCGCCCCACTTGGATGTGTAGCCGGGCATGACGCGCAGGCCGTAGTCGGTGTTTAGCGGATAGTACCAGTACGGTACCCAGAGAACAGGCACGTCGAAAAGAGTCACCCAGGCGTCGCGGACGATTGCGGCACGGTTCTCGAGGTAGTGGAACTCGCCGGTGAGCCGCCAGTGCAGGTGGTCCACGTCGTTCGAGCAGGTTGTCATCATCGTGCCGGGCGCGAAGGCGTAGTGCCCGTCTGCGGCGCGCTGCGCGGCGTCCGTGTGGAGACGGTAGGGCGCGGCGACGGCCACAACATTGCCCGTGGCCACGAGGACGCCGGTCTGCCTGTTGGCGGAAAGGTGCTTCGCCTCAATCTTGATGTCGCCGACATTCTGGACGTCGGATTTCTCTGGCGGCATGAAGCTTTGAAGGAACTGAGCCTGGGCTGCGCCCGCGCAGGCGGTGGCGAGGAGGATTGCGTGGAGTTTGTTCATTGTGGTTTTCCTCGTTTTGCTAGACCGTGGGACGGTTGCCGCCGGCGGAGTAGAGGACCTGTCCCGACTGCTTGTCGAGGATGGCGAACGACTCCGGGTGGCGGTGGAGTTCGGCGACGAACGTGAGCGGCGTCTTGAATGTGTCCTGCATCTCCTTGAGGATGTCGGCGTCTTCCATGCGGAGACGTTGCAGGACGGCCGGGGCGATAACGATCTTGGGCTCGAACGGCTTGTTTTCGGACTCGGATTTCCTGAGCAGGTTGGTGAGCTGGCGCTGTATCTCGATGGAGATTGCGAGCGGGCTCTTGATCACGCCGTGTCCGCTGCAGCAGGGGCATGTGGAGCTGAGCAGTGAGAGGATCGACTGCTCGTGGCGCTGGCGGCTCATTTCAAGGAGGCCGAGCTCCGATATCTCCAACACGTTCGTGCGGGCGCGGTCGCGGCGCAGCGCCTCCTTGAGTGCGCGGTAGACCTGTTTCTGGTGCTTGCGGCTCTTCATATCGATGAGGTCGAGCACGACGAGCCCGCCGATGTTGCGGAGGCGCAGCTGGCGCGCTACCTCGTCGACGGCCTCGAGGTTGACTTCGAGGATGGCGTCCTCCTGCGAGCCCTTGCCCTTGTGGTGGCCGGTGTTCACGTCTACGGCGATGAGGGCCTCGGTCTCGTCGATCACGAGGTAGCCGCCGGACTTCAGGCGCACCTGGCGGTTGAAGGCGTCGCGGAGCTGCTTCTCGATACCAAGGTACTCGAACACGTTCACCGGGCCGTCATAGCGGCGCAGCTTGTTGCGTGCGCGGCGGGAGACCTTGGACGTGACCTCGCGCAGTTCCTCGAAAGCCTTCTCGTCGTCGATGATGACGCTGTCGATCTCCTCGGTGAGCCAGTCACGCACGACGCGCTCCACGAGTCCGGGCTCCTGGTATACGCAGCAGGGTGCGCGGCGCGTCTTGACGTTGTTCTGGAGCTCATTCCAGGACGCGATGAGGTTGCGGAGGTCCTGGGCGAAGGAACTGCCCTTGGCGCCTAGGCCTGCGGTGCGGGCGATGATGCCGACGTCCTCGGGGATGGGCAGGCGGTCGACGAGTCGCTTGAGGCGCTTGCGCTCCTCGGCGTCGCCGATCTTGCGGCTAACGCCGCGCGTGTTGTCCTTGTCGGGTGCCATCAGGACGAGGTAGCGTCCGGGGATGGAGAGGTTCGTGGTCACGCGCGGACCCTTCGTGGAGATGGGGCCTTTTGTGACCTGGACCGTAATCTCGGTGCCGGGGGCGAAGCGCTTGTGGATCTCCTCCTTTGAGAGCTTTGCGGGCTTGTTGCGCTTGCGCTTGCCCTTGCCGTTCTTGCCCTTGTCGTCGTCGTCCTCCGTCTCGTCCAGGAACTGCTCGAAGTCGGGCGTCATGTCCCAGTAGTGGAGGAAGGCGTTCTTCTTGAGGCCGATGTCCACGAATGCGGCCTGGAGGTCGTCCTCCAGGTTCTGTATGCGGCCGCGGAAGATGCTGCCCACGAGGCGTTCCTCGTCGGGGTGTTCGATCATGTACTCCTCGAGGCGCCCGTTTTCCAGGACGGCCACGCGGGTCTCGAGTTTCTCGATGTTGACGATGATTTCGCGCTTGACCTTCTTCTTCCTGAAGAAGCCCACGACCTTATCGACAACGGCTTGTATGATTGATGGCATTGTTTCTCCTTGTTGGAATGTTTTTCAGATCGGTTTTCAAGTTGGTTGCTCCACGTCCCGGTCGTCGTCGGGCGTCTCCGCGTGGTGGATCGCCACGCTCTGCACGATGCCTAGAGCGGCCATGAGGACGATGAGGAACGTGCGTCCGGCGCTGATGAAGGGCAGCGGCAGGCCGGTGATCGGCACGAGCCCCAGGGACATCGCCACGTTCACGTACAGGTGGCAGAAGATCAGCGTGAGGATGCCGATCACCACGAGGCGGCCGCGGTCGTCCGGACACCGCACCGCGATGCGCAGCCCCGGCCCGAGGATTCCCATGAAGAGCGCCAGCATGAGCAGTACGCCCATGAAGCCGGACTCCTCCGCGAGGACTGCGAAGATGAAGTCGTTCATCGAGACCGTGGAAGGCAGGTATCCGAGGAGCTTCTGCGATCCTTTTTTCAGCCCTTTGCCCCAGATGCCTCCGGAGCCGACGGCGATCTGCGCCTGACGCAGGGTGTAGCCGTCTCCCGTGCGGTCGGACTCCGGGAACAGGAACACGCGTAGTCGCTTGATCTGGTGTTCGCGGAGCGGCACGAAGCGGTATATCTTCGCGCGGGCGTCGGGATCGGGCTCGCGCTCCGCGCGGTCCACGGCCCACAGCACGAGACCGGCGGCGAGCAGACCCACGGCGAGCAGCGTGACGAGTCCCTTGAGCCACACGCGCGCGGCGAGGAGGATTGCGAGGACGGACGGCACCAGCACGAGCGCGGTGCCGAGGTCCGGTTCGGCCAGCACGAGCACGGCCGGGCCGCCCAGTATGGCCGCACCTGCGAGGAAAGAGCGGAAATCGTTGCGGCCCGGCGCGGCGAACACGTGCGCAGCGAAGAGGATCACCGCGAGCTTCGCGATCTCGCTGGGCTGGAAGAACCACAGCCAGCGCCGTCCCCCGAAGCGGTCGGTGCCTACGATGAGCACGAGGACGAGCATCGCGCAGGAGAGGGCGAACACGGGATGGGCGCCCAAGTCCAGCAGCTTCCGGTAGTCGAGGACCGCGAAGGCCATGTACACGGCAAGGCCGAAGAGGGCCGTGGAGGCGTGTACGCGCCAGAGGCTGCGCAGCGCGTCGGTGGGGCGGACCGATCCCGCGGAGTTGATGAACACCACGCCCATCACGATGAGCGCCATCATGCAGGCGGAGAGGATCCAGTCCATACGCTGGAGTTTGGAGAGAAATTCCTTCATCCCGTCAGTCGCCCCTTTCCAGCATGCCGCCCTGCGGACGCGCGGCGGCGACTTCCGTTTCCCCGAACATGTGGGCCAACACCGCGTGGACGCGCGGGGCCACGGTGCTGCCGCCGGACTCGCCGCGCTCGACGATCATCGCCATCGCGACAGTCGGTTCCTCGAACGGCGCGAAGGCGATTACCCATGTGTTTTTGCGCTTGGTGCTGCCGCGGCCGAGTTCCGCCGTGCCCGTCTTGCCAGCGCAGGTCACGTTCAGGTTGAACCTGCGCTTCTTGAAAGAACCCGGCTCAGCATCCTCCCAGCGAGTGCGGATACGGCGCCCTGTACCCTGTTCGGCCACGTCGCGCATGCCTTCGCGCACCAGCGTGATGTATTCGCGGGCGAACGGGACGGACCGGACGGGCTTTGGCGGTGGCTGGCCCTCCGAGCGCGCGAATAGGTAAGGCGTGAATATCTTCCCGCCGTTCGCGAGCGCGGCCGCCACGACGGCCATCTGGAGCGGCGTGACGAGCAGCATGCCCTGTCCGATCGACATCTGGCACGTGTCGCCAGGGTACCAGCGCTCGTTGAAGTTCGAGAACTTCCACTCGTTGTCCGGCACGACACCCGGCGTCTCCCCGCCCAGGTCGACGCCCGTTACGGAGCCGAGCCCGAACGCGCGCGCGGCCGAGATTACGGCGTTCGTGCCAATCGCCGTGCCGATGTTGCAGAAGAATGTGTTGCAGCTCTTTTCGATGGCAGTGCGGAGAGTGATGGGACCGTGTCCCCAGCGGTCCCAGCAGTGGAGACGCAGGTTGCCCAGCGTGTACACGCCCTGGCATGAATACTCGTCGTCCGGCAGCCAGCCGTTCGCGAGCGCCGCGAGCGCCGTGATGGGCTTGAACGTGGATCCCGGCGCGTATGACTCCGAGATGGCGCGGTTCTGGAGACGTTTCGCCGGCGCGTTCGTGAGCGTGGCGTAGACGTCCCGCGTGAGGCGCGGTACGCAGTCGTTGGGGTCGAAGGTCGGCGCGGACGCCATCGCGATGATGGCGCCGTCGCGCGGGTCGAGCACCACGCCCGCGCCCGTAAGTCCGTCGAGCTGCGCCTCCAGGACGGCCTGCACGTCCTTGTCGATCGTCAGATGCAGGTCGAGGCCGGCGGACGGCGCGACGTCCGCGTCCATGTCGTCCTCCATCATCGCCTCGCGCTGCTTCGTGGGACGGAACCCGCGCGCGTCCACCCGCACCCGGCGTTCGCCCGCGACACCCGTGAGGAACCTGTTGTAGTACCGCTCCACGCCTTCGCGTCCCCGCATGTCGTGCTCGAAGAAATGCGCGCTGTCGGCGTCGTCGGGACGGCTCCGGCCCGTGTAGCCGAGAATGTGCGCGGCAAGGCGTCCGCAAGGGTAGATGCGCTCTGGCCGCGTGGACACGTCAAACCCCGGATACTCGTCGGAATGCTCTGCGAACCTTGCGAACGTCTCGTCCGAGACGTCCTCCCACAGCATGAGCGGCATGGCGGACGACAGCTTCACGTGGCGCTCGATCCGGGCATGGGTCAGGCTGGCGGGACGCGCAAGCTTGAGTTCGCTCGCAAGGCGGTCCACGGCCTCCTCCACGGCCGCGACGGTGTTGGTGGCGCTGCCGCGACGCTGGAACTCCTCGACGTTGCACTGGATGCAGTGGCTGGGACGGCACTCCGCGAGGACGGCGCCGTTGCGGTCGAGGATGCGTCCGCGTAGCCCGGGCACTCGGATGCGCCGCGTGTTCTGCAGGGCGAGATCGGCCTTGAATTCGCTCGTGTCCTCGTACTGCAGGCGGAAGAGCGCGCTGCACAGCACGAGGAAGCCGAGCAGGTAGACCGCGCCGAGCGAGAGGATGAACCACGTGGAGACCTTCATCGCGGCCTCCTTTCCTGGACATGGCCTTCATACCCTGCCCTGTGCTCGGCCGACGGCAACACGGCGAAGATCAGCGCCCCGGCTGCGGCGGCGGGCAGGGCACTCGCGAAGAAGCGCACGATGACAGAGCACCCCGGCGGCAGCACTCCCCAGGTCGATATCCACAACTCGTGGATTGGCGCGGCCACCATCGCGGAGCAGACGCCCGTCCAGACTGGCGACAAATCGTTCGCGAACGGGCGCAGGAAGTGCGCGCCAGTGGCGGCGAGCAAAGCGAAAAACGTGCAGCACGGGACAGGGCTTGCGTTCAGGGCGTCCTCCAGCGCGCCCGCAACCAGGGCCACGAACATCCAGCGCCGCGCCGGGCGGAACGCCGTGTAGAGGGCGAAGAGAAGAAGCACGGGCGCCTTGGTGCCGCCGAACGAGGGCACTAGCTCCTGCGCCGCCGCAGCTAGGACGAGGCAGATCAGCGTGAAGAGAATCTGGACTGCTCTAGTATGCACGGCGGATGAACACGTTTTCAAGGGATAGGAAGTCGACGGCCGGCTCGACGTCGCCCTCCTGTTCAAGGTTCTCCTCGCCCTCGTGCGCTCCGTCAATGAGGAAGCCGACAAGCAACCCTCGGGGGAACACGCCCCCTAGGCCGCTGGTAATGATTTTCGCACGTGGCGACAGTTCGTACTGCCGCGCGACGCTTTGGAGGCGAAGAGGTGGGACGACGTATAGAAGGGAAGTCTCCGTTGCGGCCACTGGACTGAGTCCGCGACCGGAAAGTATGCCGTGCGCAAAGCCGTCGTCGAGTTCGACGTCGCAGGCTATGCGCATGGAGGGATCCGTCATGAGCCTGAGCTCGCTTGTGCTTGGCGTGACGTTGCCGATGCGCCCCACCAGGCCTTCCGGCACGGCGACGACCGCGCCGGGCCGCACGCCCGCGCGCAGCCCGCGCCCAAGGCGCAGGACACATGGGTTGCCGGAAGCCGCGCCGCGCGAGATGATCGGAGCGCAGATCCATGCGTTCGTGCCGAAGCGCGTGGACGCATCGGGCGCGTCAAGCCCCAGCAGTCCCCTGAGCCGCGCGTTCTCCGCCGCAGTGCGGTCGGCTTCGGCGCAGGCCATGCGAAGGTTCGCCACCTCGGAACGGAGCCTGTCGTTCTCCAGAAGCGCGGAGCCGGAGGAGAACATTGCCTTGACTGGACGCGCCACACGGCGCGAGAACCAGTTTGCGCCGTTCTCAATGGGATACACGGCCTCTGCCGCCACGTATGAACCGCAGAAAAACCACAAGACCAGCGCGAGCACCGCGCCGCAGAAAGTTAATATGCTGATTTTCTTCGTCAAAATCCTTCCTCGTCTGGAAGGACTGCCTCAGACTAGGTGCGCTTGTTCTTCGAAAGGAAATCAAGTTCGTTCATCACGACGCCAGTACCTTCGGCCACAGCAGAAAGGGGATCGTCTGCCAATGTCACCGGCAACCCCGTCTCCTGGGAAATCAGCCTGTCGAGGCCGCGCAGGAGGGAACTTCCGCCTGAGAGGACGATGCCACGGTCGACAAGGTCGGCGGCCAGTTCTGGTTCGCAGTTCCCCAGCGTGTCGCGCACCGCCTCAACGATGCGCGACACCGGTTCGGTAAGGGCGTCGCGGATTTCCTCCGAAGTGATGGTCATAGTCTTCGGGAGTCCCGCCACAATGTCTCGGCCGCGCACTTCCATGGTCTGTTCCTGACCAGTGGGGAATGCCGACCCGATAGTCATCTTAATAGATTCGGCAGTGCGTTCGCCAATCAGCAGATTGTAAACGCGTCTCATGTGGCTTACAATGCAGGCGTCCATTGCGTCACCCGCCTGGTGGACGCTGCGCTGATGCACGATACCGGCCAGCGAGATGATGGCCACCTCGCAAGTGCCGCCGCCGATGTCTACAATCATGCTGCCGGCCGGTTCCGACACCGGCAGCCCCACCCCGATCGCCGCCGCCATCGGCTCCTCGACCAGAAAGACCTCCCCTACGCCAGCGGCGTGCGCCGCGTCCTCGACCGCGCGCTTTTCGACTTCAGTGATGCCGCCAGGGACGGCAATCACGACGCGCGGCTTGAAGTACTTGCTCCAGAAGCGCTTCGGGCAGACCTTGTTGATGAAATAACGCAGCATGGCCTCCGTGATGTCGAAGTCGGCGATTACGCCGCTCTTCATCGGACGGATTGCCATGATGTTCCCCGGCGTGCGGCCAAGCATGCGCTTGGCCTCGTCGCCGACGGCCAGCACGCGCTTAGAGCCTTCCTCGATCGCCACCACGGAGGGCTCGCGCAACACTATGCCGCGGTCCTTCACGTGCACGAGCGAGTTTGCCGTGCCGAGATCGATACCGATGTCGGTAGAGAAGAATCCTTTGAATTTGGAAAACATGCCTATATTATAGAATAACGGACGGCGTTATGCAAGCCCTTGAGATTTATTTTTTTGTGGTGTCCAGCCCTAGCCAGAGCCGCGCGATTGTGGTAAAATAACCGCGCCATGAAAAACAGCAAAATCTCCCCCGCAGAACTCAAGATCACCGACATCCGCTTTGCGGACATCGACGGCGCGCCGAAGCGCTGCACGCTCGTCAAGCTCTACACGAACCAGGAGGGCCTCGTCGGCTACGGCGAGGTGCGCGACGCGAGCTCGCGCACGTACGCCGCCATGTTGAAGAGCCGCATCCTCGGCGAGAACCCGCTCAACGTGGAGAAGGTGTTCCGCCGCATCCGCCAGTTCGGCGGCGACTCGCGCCAGGCCGGCGGCGTGTGCGCGATCGAGCTCGCCTGCTGGGACATCGCGGGCAAGTTCTGGGGCGTTCCCGTGTGGCAGCTCCTGGGCGGCAGGTTCCGCGACCGCGTGCGCGTGTATTGCGACACGGACTCCGAAGGCGGCGGACGCGACATGGGCGAGGCGCTCAAGGCGCGCGTGGCGCAGGGTTACACCTTCCTCAAGATGGACCTCGGCATCGAGCTCCTGATGGACGTCCCCGGCGCGCTCTCCGCGCCCACGGGCTACCTCGAGTACATGCGCGCGATGAAGCACGTCATCTCCACGCCGCACGGCTCCATCGACCCGCGCGCGATGCGCGGCGAGGCGTACGACCTCTTCAACACCGAACACCACTTCACCGGCATCCACATCACGGAGAAGGGACTTGATTGGCTGGAAGGGTACCTGCGCGAGTGCCGCGAGACGGTCGGCTACGAGATCCCGCTCGCCATAGACCACCTCGGACACATCCCTCTCGAGGACTGCATCCGCCTCGGTCGGCGTCTGGAGAAGTACAACCTCGCGTGGATGGAGGACGCCCTCCCGTGGCAGCAGACCGAAATGTGGAAGCAGCTCCACGCCGCCACCGTCACGCCGCTCGGCACGGGCGAGGACATCTACCTCCTTGACAACTTCAAGCCGCTCCTCGACTCCGGCGCGCTCGCGGTCATCCACCCCGACCTCCTCACGGCGGGCGGCATCGGCGAGACGAAGCGCGTGGGCGACTACGCGGAGAAGCGCGGCGTGCAGATGAACATCCACATGGCCGAGAGCCCGATCGCAGCGCTCGCGGCCGTCCACGTGGCCGCAGCCACGCGCAACTTCATGTCGCTTGAGATCCACTCCGTGGACGTGCCGTGGTGGAAGGACCTCGTGGTGCCCGCGTTCGACATTCAGGACGGCTTCGTGAAGGTTCCCGATACGCCCGGCCTCGGCATCGAGGCGCTGAACGAGGATCTCATCCGCGAGAAGCTCCATCCCGACTTCCCTGAGGCGTGGGCCTCTACGGAACAGTGGGACAGGGAATGGGCCAACGACCGCCGCTGGAGCTGATTGCCCATGCCTCAAGAATCTCATCTGGCGATTGCAGTAGCCTTGACAAGTGCGGTACTCCCGATTGCTGCGATGGCCTTGCCGACAGGTTCGAGCATAGGTATGGAACAGGGAAGTCCATGCGGGACGGTTTTGGCGCGGGAGGTTGTGACTAAGGCTGGTGCAGACCCGACTGGGCGTGCCGATTCCACTCTTGCGATCCAGAAGTGTATCGACCGCGTGTCGGCGGCGGGCGGGGGCACTGTGGTTGTTCCGCCGGGCGTGTACCGCATCCTGTACCTTTCGCTGCGTCCGCATGTGCGCCTGGAGTTGGCGGGGGGCGTGGAACGCGCGACGGACGGCTGGACGCCCGAGGTCGCCGCACGCGCGATGGATCCCGCCCGCTCGGCCATCATCCGCTCGGCGGCGAATCGCAAGGGGCATTGGTCGATCTTCCTCTACAACCTCGTTCCGCGTACCGATGCGACGAACGGCGTCAGCGACGTTGCGGTGTCCGGCGGCGTTTTCGACTGCCAGGGACGGCACCTTCCCGCCGCATTTGCCTGCGGGCGCAATATCCGTTTCGAGAACGCGGTGGTGAAGGACATCTCGAACAACCATGCGCTGCAGATCGACGGGTGCGAGAACGTGGTGGTCACAAACTGCCTGTTTGCGGGGTACGTGTTCAAGGGGGCTTACAAGTGCCTGACGCGCGAGACGATTCAGGTGGAGCAGACGGGTCCCGGTGCGCTCGGCAACCCAGAGACCTCGCCCATTTCATGCGCGAAGGAAATCTCCATCCCGAACCGGAACGTGTCGGTGACCGGCTGCTGGTTTGGTCCGAGCGAGCGGCTGGGGCCACACCTCGTCGCGCTTGGACACCACGCCCGGGCGCGTTCCTGCAACGGGCTTGTGTTTGCAGGGAACGTGGTGGTGAACCCTCTCTATTGCGGCGTGCGCCTCGCGAACGTGTCGGACGTGCGCGTGGAAGACAACACGTTCATCTCCACGAACGCGACGAAGCGCCTCGCAGACGATTCGGCGGTGGTGTGCCTGTGGGGAGGCGCGGCGCTCAAGCCGGGCGAGAAGGGCGTGGTGCTTCGCGGCAACAAGATTGTCCTTTCGAAGGGTTCCCCTCTGCGGCGGCTGTGGACGACCAAGGCGCGCCAGAAGGAAGTGTCCGTGGCGGACGCGGCGCCAGATCGTCCCCCGGCGGAGAGTCGGCGAGGTTTGACTTCGCCTTGACGATGCGGCGGGGGTTTTGATACCATTTCCCCCATGAACAAATCAGCATTCCTATTAGGTGCGGCGTTTTGCGCCGCAGTGCCCTCCGTGCTTGACGGAGAAGTCGTGTCGTTCAAGGACGCCGCGAAGATCAAGAGCTGGGACGCCTGGGGCGACAAGACGCCGCCCGGCGTCGCTACGAACGCGACCGTTCCGAAGAAGGAGCGCTGGTGCGTCACATGGGCGAAGCTCAACAAGCTCGACCCCGGTCTCAAGGAGATCGGCCGCCTCGCGGTGCGAGACGCGAAGGACGTGAAGTCCTCGAAGTGGTCCGTCGGCTGCGAGACGATGGACCGCGACTATGCGGACTGGAACGCCTACAAGCACCTCATCGGTCCGCTCGGCGTGAAGCACGGCCGTCTCTTCTCCGGCTGGGCTAAGACCGAGCAGGAGAAGGGCAAGTACGACTTCTCGTGGTTCGACCCGCACGTGCGCGAGATGGCGGCGATGGGCGTGAAGCCCTGGATCTGCCTCGCCTACGGCAACCCGGTCTACGGCAGCGACTTCCGCCTCGGCATGAAGGTGAAGCAGGTCACGGGCAAACCGGAGGCGTTCGACGCGTGGATCAAGTACTGCGTTACGTGCGTTGAGCGCTACAAGGACGTGGTTGACGAATGGGAAATATGGAACGAGCCGTTCGGGCAGGGCCCAGAATACGCGGAGATGTTCTACCGCACGGGTAAGGCCATCCGTGCCGTCCAACCAAACGCGAAGTTGTATTGCACGGCCGTCAGGTGGAAGGACTACAAGTGCGTCCTGGAGAAACTGAAGAAGGAGAACGCGCTCGATCTCGGTTCATACTTCATCTACCATCCGTACGATCCGAACCCCGACAAGACATACGAAAAGACAGTGCCGAACCTGCGTAAGCTCGTGAAGTCGTACAGCGACACGTTCGACATCATGCAGGGCGAGGTGGGGTGTCCGGCGCAACTGGAGTTCGGCCACGCGCTGAACAAGATCGAGTGGAGCGAGTACGCGCAGGCGAAGTGGCTGTTGCGGCGCACGATTGGCGACGCGGCGCGGAACATCCCGTCGAGCGTGTTCACGATGATCGACCTCCAGTACACCTTCATGCTCCAGAGCTTCGGGCTCGTCGTACTTCGCGATGCAGAACATCTTCGGCCTCCTCGACGACGAGGCGCGTCCGACGAAGATCTCGATACATCCGGACTTCAAGGTGACGAAGAGGGCCGACCCGCGCGACAACCGCAAGCGCACGCTAACGTCCATCAGGTTCATACGCGACGGCAAGACGCTGCGCTTCCTCTGGTTCTCGGACGAGCGTCCGTCTTCTCTCCTTGAATTCGACCGCGTGACGGTGAACTTTCCGGGGAAGGTCGTGGATCCCGTGTGGGTTGACATGATCACGGGCCGCGTGTTCGAGATTCCGGCGGAGAACGTGAAGCACGAGAATGACTCCACGGTTCTTAGCAATATCCCCATGTGGGACTCGCCCGTGATGATCACGGACAGGCTTTCCGTCCCGCTGCGCAAGGAGTAGGCGCAGGTGGCAGATAGATCGGTATAGATGAGGAAGAGTGACGAATGAAAAGCAAAATACTGGCAGGCGTATGCTTGCTCGGCATGTTCGCTGTGGCGGGCGCGACCGGGGGTTGGCCGGACGGGTCCGCGATGGATGCGTGGTTTGCGGACAAGTCGCCGGTCGATGAAGCGAAGCTCGGACGGCAGTATTTCGCCTCGCAGATGCTGGG
>CACZAK010000023.1 GCA_902779075.1 uncultured bacterium
GAGCATGATCTGGCGTTCGGTGTTGCCGCCGGAGATGGGCAGCACGGCGCAGCCGAGTCCCTCGCCGCCGTAGTGGAGGCCGAGGCCGCCGGTGAAGAGTCCGTAGCCGTAGGCGACCTGGATAACGTCGCCCGCGCGGATGCCGTACATCGTGAGGCAGCGCATCGCGCCGTTCTTCCACACTTCGATGTCCTGCATCGTGTTCGGGATGCAGATGGGCTTGCCGGTGGTGCCGGAGGAGCAGTGGAAGCGGACGATCTCGTCCATCGGCGCGCCGCGGAGTCCCATCGGGTACTCGTCGCGGAGGTCGGTCTTCTTCGAGAAGGGGAGCAGCTTGATGTCCGCGAGCGTCTTGATGTGCTCGGGCCGCACGCCGCGTTCGTCGCAGCGTTTGCGGAAGAGGGGCACGCGCTCGTAGGCGTACTTCACCGTCCACTGCAGACGGTGCAGCTGGAGGGCGCGGAGGGGTTCGACGGGCATGTAGTCCATCGCCGACACGGGATGCGTGGGCGAGTTGACGTCATGCGGTAGCTCTGGGTAGACCATAATGGTTCCTTTTGGTTGTGAAGCGCATAGTATACCATATTTTCGCGGGGGCGCGCGAAAATGGGGTTGTTGTGGTATAATGTTCGCGCATGAAAGGACCAGACATGACACCGAAAACGATGTTTGTGAAAAGAAGGGAGTTTCTCGCCCTTGCGGGGGCGGCATGCTTCAACATCGGCAATGCGGCCACGCTGCCGCGCGCCGTCGGGAAAGGGCGGCGCATCCGCATGGCCCTCGTTGGATGCGGCAACAGGGGCACGAACTTCCTGTTGCAGGAGATGGTGCAGGAACAGGTCGTCGCGCTCGCGGACCCGAACGCGAAGAACCTTGAGGCCGCGCTCGTAAAACTGCGCAACCTCGATCCATCCTGCGACACGTCGAAGGTGAAGACCTTCCGCGACTACCGCGAGATGTTTGAGAAGTCCTCCGGCGAGATCGACGCCGTGGTGGTCGCCACCAACAACAATCATCATGCGCTTCCCGCGCTGATGGCGATGCGGCGCGGAATCCATGTGTACGTGGAAAAGCCGCTCGCGAACACGCTGGAGGAAATCCACGCGCTGCGCGACGCCGCGAAGAAGTACGGCGTGGTGACGCAGGCCGGACACCAGGGACACTCCGCACACGGCATACGCCTCGCCGCCGAGTACATGGCGGCAGGCGTGTTCGGCGAGGTGAAGGAGGTATGGTGCTGGCACGGCGCGATGCAGGCCCGTCCGAGCTGTCCGCCCCGCGTCGCCCCGCCGACGTGGATCGACTGGGACGTGTGGTGCGGCGGCTCGCCCGTGTGCGGCTGGTACGCCGCCGACGAGGTGTTTCCCGAACTTTCCAGACACGACTGGCACAGCTGGATAGACTACGGCAACGGCACGGTCGGCAACTGGGGCGCGCACATCTTCGACACGCCGATGTTCATGCTGGGTCTCGATAAGACGCCGCCCGTCTCCGTGGAGGCGAAGGAGATTGCGTTGGGCGCGGAAGGTGGATGGCCGATGCGCACGCACGTCGAGTTCACGTTTCCCGCGCGCGGCAAGGCACCGCCGGTGAAGCTGCACTGGTACGACGGCATCCGGGACGGCGTACCGTTCAAAAGGCCGTACTACGAGGGGTTCTACGGGAAGATATCCCGTCGGCAGGACCAGTTCCTTCCGCCGGAACTTGTGGAGGAGGAGAAGCGCTATTGCGCCGGGAAGAAGGGCGCGTCGTTCGGCGGCATGGGCGCGATGATCCGCATCGACGGCGGCGTCGTGACGTTCGGCGGATGGGGCGCCGGGCCGCGTTTCTGGCCGAACGGTCTCCACAAGAAGTTCCCCAAGCCGCCGCAGCTCTTCGAGCGCGTCACATCGCATTTCGGCAGCTTCTGCGACGCCATCCGTACGGGGAAGAAGGCCTCCACGGACTTCGACTACGGCGCGCCGCTTGCGGACCTCACGGCGCTCGTGAACGTCGCCCAGCGGGCAGGATGCAAGAAACTCGTCTGGGACGGCAGCCGTTTCACGAACGACGCCGAGGCCAATTCCTACGTCGCGCGAAAGTACCGTCCCGGCTGGTCACTCGCTTAGTCAGCGTGCCATGGCGCGCCCATCAGAAGTTAATGAGAAAGTCCCCAAAGGCACAGGCGTTTATGGTATACTATCACCCAAGCGGAGTTGGTTAATCTATCGATTTTGACTTGAATCTATCAATTTTGCATAAGAGAATGGAAAAAACAGCTACAGATCTTTTCATCGCGCGGGCCGAGGCGGCGGCTGCGCAGGTGCATGCCGTGCCTGATGAGGCGGCGGCTGCGCGCGAGGTGGAGGCGATCCGCGCCGAGAAGGGCGCGGATGGCGGCGCGCACGGGGTGCGCGCCCTACCGGGTGGGGTTGGCGTGGCGCACGGGGGGCGCGCCCTACCGGGTGGGGTTGGCGTGGTGCGCGCCGCGAAGGGTATCGCCCAGACGGGCACGTGCATCGTGGTGACGGACGACGAGGCCCTGCGCCTCGAAACGATGCTCCCCGAAGTGAGCGTGATTCTGCTTAACAGTGCCGATATTCTGCCCGACCTTCCCTCCGCCGCGCCGTTCTTGCGCGCGGAACAGACCCAGGGGCGCGCCTCCTACGTTTCCTTCATCACGGGACCGAGCCGCACGGCCGACATCGAACGCGTGAGCGCGATCGGCGTGCATGGTCCGATGGAACTCCACATTGTGCTGATCGGAGGGCGTCCATGAGCTACGCGCACGAGATCGAGGAGGCACTGAAGGATGGCTTCCTCCGCCGCACGCTGGATAAATTTGCTGTCGAATACCGCGCGGGACGCGACCGCGTATTTGCCGAGGTGGACGAGCGCGCGCTCATCCAGCGCATCGCAGACGTCAAGGACGACGCGGCGCGCCACATGGAGGAGCTCTACGAGAAATTCCGCGCGGAGGCTGAGAAACGCGGCGCCGTGGTTCACCGCGCGAAGGACGCTGCGGAGGCACGCGAGATCATCGCGCAGATTGCCAAGGAGAACGACGTCCACAAGATCGTCAAGTCGAAGTCCATGACCGCCGAGGAGATCGGACTCAACGCGCATCTCGAAGCAGCCGGCATCGAGGTGAATGAGACCGACCTTGGCGAATGGATCGTGCAGCTGCGCCACGAACGCCCCTCGCACATGGTGATGCCCGCGATCCATCTCTCGCGCGGACAGGTGGCGGACGAGTTTGAGAAGGCGACCGGCCGCGCGCAGGACCACGAGGACGTTCACAAACTCGTGAAGACCGCGCGCGCCGAGCTACGCCCGAAGTTCCACGCCGCCGACATGGGCATCTCCGGCGCGAACTTCCTCATCGCCGAGACGGGCTCGCTCGCGATCGTCACGAACGAGGGCAACGGACGCCTCGTCAACACGCTCCCGCGTGTCCATGTGGCGCTCGCAGGCCTCGACAAGCTCATCCCCACGCTCGACGACGCGCTCTCGGCCCTACAGGTGCTGCCGCGCAACGCGACGGGGCAGCGTCTTACGAGCTACGTGACCTTCATCGACGGCGCGACGGCGTGCGCGAAGAGTCCCACGGGACGCAAAATCCTCCACATCGTGCTCCTCGACAACGGGCGCGCCGACCTCGCGCGCGATCCGCTCTTCTCGCAGATCTACCGCTGCGTGCGGTGCGGCGCGTGCGCGAACGTGTGCCCTGTGTTCCGTCTCGTGGGCGGGCACCGCATGGGACACGTCTACGTGGGCGCGATCGGTCTCGTGCTCACCTACCTCTACCACGACCGTGCCGCCGCGAAGAAGCTCTGCCAGAACTGCGTGGGGTGCGGGGCGTGCAAGGACGTGTGCTCCGGCGGCATAGACCTGCCGCGCCTCATCCAGGAAATCCGCGCGCGGTTCGCGAAGGAGGACGGCGAGCCTGTGGTTTCGCGCCTCGCGCGCTACGCGATGCGCAAGCGCACCACGTTCCACCGTCTGCTCAAGTTCATGCGTTTCGCGCAGAAGCCGTTTGCGGGCAAGGATGGCTTCGTGCGTCACCTACCGATGGCGCTCTTCGGCAAGCAGGGCTTCAAATCCCTGCCTGCGCTTGCCAAGAAATCCTTCCGCGAACTGTGGGAGACGCGCGATTCGTGGCTCGTCGCCCGCGATTCGAGTCCGCGAGCCACGAGCCAGAAGCCCCTAACTATAAAAATCGCACTTTTTGCGGGGTGCGCGCTCGATTTCAGCCTGCCGCACCAGCTCGTCGCGGCGATGAAGGTGTTTGCGCATTTCGGCGTGGAGGTGGAGTTCCCTATGGAGCAGACGTGCTGCGGGCTGCCGCTCGTCACGCTCGGCGAGAAGGAGACGGCGCTCGAGGTGGCGCGTCAGAACATCGCTGCGTTCACGGGCGAATACGACGCGATCGTCACGCTCTGCGCAAGCTGCGCCTCGCATCTTCGCCACTGGTACAAGGATACGCTTGGCGCGGAGGCCGAGGCTTTCTCCGAGAAGGTGATGGACTTCAGCTCGTTCGTACACGACGTGCTGGGGCTCACGGAGAAGGATTTCACGCGCCTCGACTGGAAGGTGGCCTACCACGCGAGTTGCCACCTTTGCCGTGCGCTCGGCGTGAAGGAGGCCCCGCGCGCGCTCATTTCCGCCGCTGCGCACTACACGCCCACGCCGGAGGAGGAGTCGTGTTGCGGTTTCGGCGGCAGCTGGTCGTTCAAGTTCCCGGAGATTTCCAAGGAGCTCATGCACAAGAAACTCGAAAACGCCTGTTCGGGCGACGCCACGCACCTTGCGCTCGACTGCCCCGGCTGTACGATCCAGCTGCGCGGCGGCGCGGACCGCGAGAAGCGCAAGATTCAGGTCGTCCATGTCGCGGAGGTCCTAGCGGCAAGTTTGGAGGCGGGCGGCACGAAGTGACCGGGGCCATGCTTGCCACGGGGGAGTGGACATGGTAAAATACGGGCGTTGGTCAAATTAGAGGAAGTGAAACATGAAGATTCTCATTGTAGGCAGCGGCGGGCGCGAACACGCGATCACATGGCGCCTCGCCCAGGATGAAACGAAGCACGAGCTCTACTGCGCGCCCGGTAATGCCGGCACCGCAGCACTCGCCACGAACCTCGCCATCGGCGCGGAGGATGTGGCTGCCGTCGCGGCGTGGGCGGAGGCGAACCGTCCCGACCTCGTGGTGGTGGGACCTGAGGCGCCGCTCTGTAAGGGTCTCGTCGACGCGCTGGAGAAGATCGGCGTGAAGGCGTTCGGCCCCGTCGCGGCAGGTGCGCGCATGGAGGGTTCAAAGCGTTTTGCGAAGGAAGTCATGGATGCTGCGGGCGTGCCCACGGGTCGCGCGCGCACGTTCACGGACGCGGCGGCGGCGAAGGCCGCGCTCGCGGAGTATGGTCTCCCCGTCGTGATCAAGGCGGACGGCCTCGCCGCCGGCAAGGGCGTGGTGGTGGCCGAGACGGCGGACCAGGCCGAGGCGGCGATTGACGACATGCTCGTGGGCAACAAGTTCGGTGCGGCCGGGGCAGAGGTGCTCGTGGAGGAGTTCCTCCACGGCGAGGAATGCTCTATCCTCGCGCTCGTGGACGGCGAACGCGCCGTGCTGCTGCCTAGCTCGCAGGACCACAAGCGCGTGTTCGACGGCGACAAGGGTCCGAACACGGGCGGCATGGGCGCATACTCGCCCGCACCCGTGGTGACGGACGCGATGCTCCCCGAAATCAAGGAGAAGATTATCCTTCCCGTCGTGCGCGAGCTGAAGAAGCGCGGCATTACCTACCGGGGCGTGCTTTACGCGGGGCTCATGGTCACGCCGCCCGGCGGAAAGACGGCGCTCAGCGGCAGCGCCGTGAACGTGGTGGAGTTCAACGCCCGCTTCGGCGACCCCGAGACGGAGGCCGTGCTGCCGCGTCTCGGAGGCGATTTCGCGACGGCGCTCCTGCACTGCGCGGACGGTTGCCTCTCCGACGCCGACGTAGTGGTGAAGCCAGAGGCTGCGGCCACGGTGATCGTTGCTTCCGGCGGTTATCCGGGGTCGTACGAGAAGGGCAAGGAGATCACGGGACTCGACGCGGCGGCGCAGGTGCCGGGCGCGATTGTGTTTCATTGCGGCACGAAGGCGTCGGACGGCAAGATACTCACGTCGGGCGGACGCGTCCTCTCCGTGACGGGCATGGGCCCCACGCTGCGAGTGGCCGTGGACACCGCCTACGCGGCAGTGGACCGCATCGCCTTCGACAAGGCGTTTCACCGCAAGGACATCGCGCATCGAGCCTTCGAACGCGGATAAAGGGAAGTGCAAACCGGGAGACCGCTTTTCGATGAAACCCAGTACGAGCATCCTTGTAATCATAATTCTCATCCTCATCATCGTGATCATGGGCGGCGCGGGGTTCTGGTACTTCTTTTCCGGACGCATCGGCAACCGCGACATCTACGACGCCGTCAACGGCAATGGACAGCAGGTGCAGGAACAGTTGGATCGGCGCAGCGACGCGATTGAGACGAAGCTTGACCGCCTGGGGACGCAACTCGGTGCCATACACGACCTGTCCGCCCGCACCGACGCGCAGGCCGCGCGCATCGAGGGCAAGCTCGACAAGCTGCTCCAACTCGTCGAAAAGCACCAGCCCGTCCCCATTGAATCGGCACCTTGAGCCTTTTTAATACTGTGAAACTTTGAAAAAACTTCATTTAGGAGGGAAAAGATGGATTCTCAAAACCCCAGAGTGGGTATCGTGATGGGCAGCGACAGCGACTGGCCCTTAGTCAAGAAAGCCTGCGACACGCTTGATTCGTTCGGCGTGCCGTACGAGACGCGCGTCATCAGCGCGCACCGCACGCCCGACGTGGCGCTCGACTACGCGAAGACGGCCGAAGGGCGCGGCATCCAGGTGATCATTGCCGCCGCTGGTGGCGCCGCGCACCTCGGCGGCGTGCTCGCCGCAGGCACGGTGTTGCCGGTGATCGGCATTCCCGTGGCGGGCGGCGCGCTGAACGGACTCGACGCCCTCTACGCTACGGTGCAGATGCCGTCCGGCGTGCCCGTGGCAACCGTGGCTTGCGGCAGCGCGGGACCGGTGAACGCCGCGCTTCTCGCGGTGCAGATTCTCGGCACGGCCGACGCGGGGCTGCGCGAGAAGTTCCGCGCCCACAAGGAAACGCTCCGCGCCAAGGTCGCCAAGGCCAACGAACGGATACACCAGCCGGAATGAAACTGCGCGTATTTGGGAGCGGATCGCAGGGAAACGCGCTTGCCGTGAGATCCGGCGAGACGCTGCTGCTTGTCGACTGCGGGTTTTGCAACCGCGAACTGGAACGGAGGATGTCCGCGTGCGGCGTGGATCCGAACTCTGCGGCGGGCCTTTTCTTCACGCACGACCACACCGACCACTGTAAGGGCCTTGCCACTTTCCACAAGCGGCACCCGCAGGTACCGCTCTACGCGAATGGCAACACGGCCGACGCTATCTCCGTCCTGACGGGCGTTGATGACGGCTGGCGCGTGTTCGAGACGGCCGAGACGTTCCCAGTGGGCGGTTTCTCCGTAACGTCGTTCTCGATTCCGCACGATGCGGCCGATCCAGTGGGCTATCTCTTCGACGACGGCGTGAGCGCGCTGTTCGTGGGAACGGACATGGGTGCGCCCACGTTCGGCGTGCGGGACGCGCTCTCTCGCGCGACATGCGCTGTGCTCGAATCCAACCACGATCCAGTGCTGCTCCAGACTTCGGACAGGCCGGTGTCGCTCAAACAGCGCATTGCCGGACGGTGCGGGCATCTCTCGAACGGCGACGCGGCCGACCTCGTGCGCGAGGTGTGTCCGCAACGCCTTAAGACGCTGCTCCTCGCGCACATTTCAAAGCAGTGCAACGCGCCCTATCTTGCGCTTGAGACGATGCGTTCGGCAGTTGAGGAGCTGGGACGTCCCGTGGCGCTCGAAGTGCTCGATCAGGACGCCCCCAGCCCGCTTTATGAATTCTAGCCGCACACCGCATAGTTTTATGGTATAATTATCCGCCTAACCACAAAACCTTAAAGGTTATTGCATGATGCAGAAGAACAACAAGTTGATGCTGGCGGCGGTCGTCGCGTGTGCGTGCATGGCTGTGTTTGCCGAACCGCCGCGCGTGGCCGGCTCTCCGTTTGCCGCGAATTCTCCATACGCGACGGACGCCTATCCAGGTTTCGACGGGCTGGACGACATCAAGCGCCCGGAGAAGAAGGACAAGAGCTGGTTCAACTGGGTCGATCGCGAAACGCCCGCAGAACAGTACGCGCTCGCCAAGGAGCTAGAGGCCGCCGGATCGCTCCGCAAGGCTCGCCGCACCTGCGACGCGCTCGTGCGCGAATGGCCGGCCTCCGCCGAGGCACCCAGGGCCCAGCTCCGTCTCGCAAAGATCTACGCCCGCGAGAAGGACTACGACAATGCGCTGGAGGAGCTCGAGTACCTGCTGGACTTCTATCCGGGCGAAGTCGCGTACCTTGAGCTCGTGGAGTACCTCTACCAGCTCACGAACCTCATGGTCAAGGAGAAGAAGACGATGTTCGGCTTCTCCTTCACGTCCGACCGCATCGTGCGACAGCACTATGAATCCGTGGTGCGTCGCGCCCCGCGCGCAGCATACGTGCCGGAGGCGATGCTGAAGATCGCGGATCTCCGCGAGCAGGACAACCACTACGAGGAGGCCGTGCAGGTCTACAACCAGCTCGTCATGAAGTTCCCGAAGACGCCCGAGGCTGATGCCGCGATCTATCTCCAGGCCAAGGCGCGAATGTGGCTCTGCCGTCGGCTGTCGTACAACATCCCCCGCTGCGTCGACACGCAGAAATACCTCAAGATGATGATCGAGGAACACCCCCGCCACGACCGCGTCGACGAGATGAAGGAGTGGCTTGCCGAACTTGAGAAACACCTGGAGGCCGACGCCTACAGACGCGCAAAGTTCTACGACAGCAAGCAGCGCACGCCGCACGCGGCGGCTGCGGCCTGGGAGCGCTTCCTAAAGGAATATCCCTATTCACCACATGCGGACGAAGTCCGCGCGCGCATCGAAAACCTTAAGAAAGGCAATCGGCAATGATTAAATATGCCAGCAGGGGCCTAGCCCTCATACTTCCAATCCTCGCAATCTGCGGCTGCGCCAACTACAAGTGGACGTCAGACGTGCCGGATGAACTCCGCACGGTCGCCGTGCCGGTGTTCGAGAACCGCACGATGAGCGCGGAACTGGGGCCGATCGTCTCGCAGTACGTCCTGCGCGAGTTCCAGCGCGAGGGCACGTTCTCAATCCGGCGCTCCGGTGACTCGTCGATTGAGGTGCAGGGCTCCATCGTCAAGGCCGAGCGGCATCCTGTCTCGTTCGACCGTGCATACGGTTCGCGCGCCGACGAATACCGCTACCTCGTGACGGCGGAGGTTTCGATCATAAACAAGGACGCCGGACGCGTGCTGCTGTCGAACCGCGCCTACACGGGCGAGACGACATTCCTCGTGCAGGGCGATCTGCTCACCTCCCAGCGCAACGCCGCGCAGCGCATCGCGCATGACCTCGCGCGACAGATCGTCGATGACGTCGTCTCCTTCCCTTACGACGGCACCGAAAAGCCGGTGAAGAAGTGACGCTGAGTTCTGCGGAAGGGCGCTGGCTCGCCGAACTGCAGCGGGGCATCCCGCTTTGCGCCCGTCCTTTTGAGGCGCTTGCCCGTGAACTGGACTGCGCGGAGTCCGACCTCATCGACTTCGTCGGTCGGTGTCGCGAGGCGGGGCTGGTGCGCCGTTTCGGAGCAGTGTTCGATACGCGCCGCCTCGGCTACCGGTCCGTACTTTGCGCCGCCGCCGTGCCTCAAGACGCGCTGGACGAAGCGGCTGCGAAGATCACGCCTTTCCTCGGCGTTACGCATTGCTACCTCCGTGAAGCGGCAGGAGTGCCGCTTCCCCGAGCGGCCGCTTCTCATCCCAATCTGTGGTTCACGCTGTCATATCCTGCGGATGTGTTTGATGCGATGGCGGACGAAATCCGCACGCGGCTTGCACCATTTGCGGTGTCTTTCCTGCCCGCGACACGCCGCTACAAGGTGGATGTCGTTTTCGGAGCCGGCACGCGAGCGCGGGAGGAGCGCACGGACGACGACACCGCACCTCTCGGCTCACGCGACCGCGCTGCCGTGGCTGCGCTGCAGGGCGATACCGAGGTGCGCCCCGACTACTTCGCCGCCATTGCCGAACGGGCGGGGATGAAGGAATGGGATATCCTCTCCACGCTGGAACTCTGGCAACGGCGGGGACGCCTAAAGCGCATCGGCCTTCTGCTCGCGCACCGCACGGCGGGCTATGTTGCGAACGGCATGTGCTGCTGGCGTGTGGAAGGGGATACTACCGGTGCTGGGCGCGCCCTTGCCGAGCGCGACGAGGTCACGCACTGCTACGAGCGTCCATTGGCGGAGGGATTTCCCTACAATCTCTTCGCGATGGTACATGCCACGTCTCCAGAAGAGGCCCATGCGCAGCATGCCGACCTCCACCGCGTCATCGCGGCGGAGCTTGGGTACGACCCAGACACCGTCATGCTGCTCTCCACAAAGGAGTACAAAAAGACGTCCATGACGTTTTTCACCTCCTGTGCCACGCCTTTTGGGGGTGTCTAGGTGGCTACCTTGCGCTGCGCGAAGGGGCGTGGCCGAAGTAGCCGTGGTAGGTACGGCAGAAATACTTCTGGTCGGTGAAGCCCGTGCGCAGGGCGATTTCGCTTATGCGCATCTTCTTGTACGAAGTGAGCAGCCGCTGCGCCTCGCGCATCTTCACCGTCAGGATGTAACGGCCGGGGCTCATGCCGATCCGGCGTGTGAACATTTTCTGGAGGGCTGTGTGCGACACGCCGGAGACCTTGATGAGGTCTCTTGCCGAGAGGGGGCGGGTCATGTTGACGTCTATGTGGACGAGCACCTTCACAAGCCAGAGCGGATCCAGCGGATAGGTCAGTGTCGATTCACGCACGATCAGCTCGCCGGGTTTGATGTAGGTCACGGGAGGAGCCTTCTGCCGCTTCGTGCGTTTCTCGATGAGGTCGTCAAGGGCCTGGGCGGCGGCATACCCCACGCCAAAGGCGTTGGGATTGATGCTAGAAAGCGGCACCGAGGCGCATGAGCAGAGGACGGTATCGTTGTCCACGCCCATGATTGCGATGTCGGACGGCACATCCCTGCCGATTTTCTGACAGATGTCCAGCACGTGGTAGGCCCTAAGGTCGTTCGCGCAGAAGAGAGCCGTGCGGGGCGGGAGCTTGGCAATCCATTCTGCCAAACGGTGGGGACTGCGGGGTTTGCGAGCCTTGTCATCGAGGATCATGTCGTCTGTCGGCAGTTCGACGGTGCGGTATTCGATGCACTTGTGCCCGGCTTTCGCAAGGGTACGTGTGAAAGCGGCGGCCAGCATGTCCGAATAACGCGTGCCACGGTACCCGCAGTAGGCAAAGTTCTTGTATTGATGAAACAGGAAATGCTCGGCGGCCATCGTGGCGATCGCGTCGTGGTCGCTGTCTACGCCGATGACGCCTGAATTGGGGTCTTGGCAGAATGCGTCCACGAGCGGCAAGCCAGATGCTTTCAACCGCCGCATGGTGGCTGCTTCGGCTGATCGGGTGATGATGCCGTCGCATCCGGCGAGCGGGTTCTCGTCATCGGTACTGGTTAGGGGATAGAGCCGCAAGCGCCAGTCCCGGTGCTCGCGCGCGTACTGCGCGACGCCCTTGAGGAACTCGCGTCCGTATTCACCGTTGCTCTCAAAGAGAAGTGCTATTGTATTCATAGATATCTCCATGCTTTCAGAAACGCGCAACATTATACTGTATTTACTCCTCACAGTCAATCGGTAAATTTGCTATTTTTGCGATTGGTGAAAGAGGGAGTGAATGCGGCACCCCCGGGATGCCAGAATCTAATCGGTAAAATTCTTCAGCACGGAGTCTGACGATTTTGCTATAATACAAGCCGCACCGTAATTGGTGTAACTTTGCGCAATTGTGCGCACTGTTAGGTAAAAAAACAAGGAGTAAAAAATGGCCACATTCGAAGTCAAGAAGTCCGGTGACGGTGAGATGTTCAATCTCAAGGCGGGTAACGGCGAGGTTATAGGCACGTCGGAAGTCTATAACAGCCGTGCCTCACTTGAAAACGGCATCGCAAGCGTCAAGAAGAATGCGCCGGAAGCGCCCATCGAGAATCAGACTGTCGAGAATTTCGAGAAGAAGACATGCCCGAAGTTCGAGGTGTTCACCGACAAGGCTGGCAAAGCGCGCTTCAGGCTCAAGGCTCGCAACGGCGAGATCATTCTTGCCAGCCAGGGCTATGCCAGCAACCAGAGCTGCCTCGCGGGCATTGAATCCGTGAAGAAGAATGCCGCCGAGGCGACTATTACCGAAATCGCCTAACTGCCTAAATCCATCATTCAGGCTTTGAGCGATTCATCGAACGGCCGCAGTAAACGCGGCCGTTCATGTGCTCCAGAGGAAACAGATGAGGAAAACTATCATGACATGTGCGGCGCTGGCGGCTGTTGTAGCCTCGTCCGCCGCAGAGCCGGTGCGCCGGATTGTGCTTTCCGACGAGTCGCGCGGGCGCATCCACTACTACGATTCGTCCGATCCATCCAAGTGCTTCTTCGTGAAAGCAGAGAAGACCACGTGGGACATGCAGCGCGTCGGCGCGGCGGAGCCGGGGAAGATCGGTCGGTACCGGTACGTGTGCCGTAATGGGTTCAAGGTCGTTGACCTGGACGAACGCCGCGACGTGGACGAGTTCCGCCATCCCTCCCTGGCCGGCATATCCTCCGTCAGCTCGCTCCCTGACGGCGGTTTCATCGCGAGCGTCAACCCGCGCGGCACCAAGACCAATCCCAAAACCCGTTCCGTACTGCTGCGGAGGTTCTCCAAGGACCGCCGTCTGGTCGCCACCTACACCTGCTCGGGTATCTTCAATGCCCGCACCATGACGCTTCTCCCTGGTGGGGAAGAGGCCCTGATCGCCCACGAGAAGGGATTCTCTCGCGTCCGCATCCCCCGCGAGGACCGCGACATGGAAGTTACGGAGATGAAGCACTTCAAGATGCCGCATAGCCGCAACATGTACCACGCCGTCCCCGCGCGCGACGGGAAAGGCTACTGGACCGGTGCCGGATACGCGGTTGAGGCCGTGCGGTACGATTCGGACGGCAAGGTCCAGAAGGTGTGGCCTGTCGCGCCTTCCGACGGCAAGAAGGGCTACTTCATCGCGGAAGTGCGGGAACTTTCCAACGGGCACCTCATGGTTGCCAACTGGACCGGACACGGCGCCGCCGATTCAAAACGCGGCTGGCAGCTGATTGAATTCGACGAGTCCGGAAAAATCGCGTGGACCCTCTACGATCCCGAACGCTTCGGCTCGATACACGGTTTCATCCTGCTTGAAGCGCCCGGGCTGTGACCTGGGACGCCATGCGCTGATTGCGAGAATGTTTCTACGCATCGGCGGATAATATGGTATACTTGTCGTGTTGCATCTACAAGAAAGGTCTAATATGAACACGACATCTACCAAATACGCGCTCTGCGCGATTTCCCTCGGCGGGCTTCTCGCAGGCTGCTCGACCGTCTCAAAACCCGGCCCCGCCCTCGATACCTTCATCTCGCACCGCGGTGAGTCCGTCGACGCGCCGGAGAACACGCTTCCCGCGTACAAGACCGCCGTGGAGCGCGGTTTCGGCTTCGAGTGCGACATCTACCTCTCTGCCGACAAGCGCGTGTTCACGTTCCACGATAGGACGCTCACCCGCACATCGGGCGGCGTCAACAAGAAGAACTGCAATGACGCCACATGGGCCGAAGTGTCGAAGCTCGATGTCGGCAACTGGGGTAAGTGGAAGGGTTCGGAGTTCGCCGGGACGCGTCCCGCTCTCCTGGAGGAGGTGCTGGAGCTCACCCGCGACGGGCGCTGGCTGTACATTGACGTGAAGTCGAAGACATCCGAGATCGTCCCGCACGTCAAGGCGATCTTCGCGAAGCAGACGAGGGCCAATCCGAAGAACACCCTCTTCCTTTGCGGTTCGGTGGAGTGCGGCAAGGCGTTCAAGAAGCTGATGCCGGAATACAAGGTTCTGTCCTGCCTGAACTGCTGCAAGGGCTGGAAGAAAGACGCACCGCCCGAACCGGTCGAGAACATCATCGCCACGACGCGGGCGATGGGCGCGGACGGCGTCGACCTCCGGTTTATCCGGGACGTGACCACGCCGGAGTACATGCAGGCGATCAAGGACGCCGGACTTGAACTGCACGTCTGGACCATCGACGACCTCGACGACGCCGTGGAGGCGTTCAAGCGCGGCGCGCAGACCGTGACCACCAACTGCGCCAAGAAGCTGTTGGATGAATACAACGCCTCACAGTCCGGCGGCAACACCGCTCCGGGCGGCAAGTGATTTCCCAAGAACAGAAACAAAGGCACGAAAACATGAACTACAAGACACTGACTCTCGCGGCGGCAACCGCGTTCGCGTTCGCCCTGCCGCTTGGCGCCCTCACGCTTGAAGAGGGCTTCAAGGCTCCGCCCCGCTCGGCGAAGCCGCACACGTGGTACCACATGATGAACGGCAACGTCACGAAGGAGGGCATCACCTGCGACTTCGAGGCGCTCGCCAGGGCCGGCATCGGCGGCGTCCAGATGTTCGACGCCGGATGCGCCATCCCGCCCGGCCCGCTGAAGTTCAACTCCGACGCTTGGTTCGACATGTTCGCCCACGCCCACAAGGAGGCGAAGCGCCTCGGCCTCGAGATCTGCATCCCCAACTGCTCCGGCTGGTCCAGCTCCGGCGGCCCCTGGAACCCGCCCGCGAACGGTATGAAGGTGACGGTGTTCACTGAAACCGCCGCCAAGGGCCCCTCGAAGTTTTCCGGCACGCTGCCGCGTACGAAAAAGGACAACGGCTTCTACGCGGACATCGCCGTCCTCGCCTACCCCACGCCGGCACCCGGCGCCGCGCTTTCCTCGCTCTCCGTGAAGATCGGCCTCTCCCGCGGCCCGGTCGTCCGCGACACGAAGGAGTACGACCGCTCCAAGACCGTCTCCAAGGCCGGCATAATCGACCTCACGGCGAAGATGAAGAAGGACGGCTCGCTCGACTGGGACGTTCCCGTCGGCGACTGGACGATCCTCCGCATCGGCTACATCTGCAACGGCCGCTGCAACCACCCCGCCTCGCAGATGGGGCGCGGCCTTGAGGTGGACAAGCTCTCCGCCTCGGCCATGGACTACCACTTCGAGCAGTACGTCGCCCGCCTCTGCCGCTCCCTCGGCATCGAGCCGGGCAAGATCGGCGAGACCGGATTCAACAACATTCTGGTAGATAGCTATGAAGTGGGCTGCCAGAACTGGACGCAGAACCTCGACAAGACCTTCGAGGCGCGCATGGGCTATTCGCTCAAGCCGTATCTGCCCGTCTTCGCCGGCCGCGTCGTCGAGTCCGTAAACGAGACCGAGCGCTTCCTCGAGGACTTCCGCCGCGTCCTCGCCGACCTCTTCGCCGAGAACTACGCCGGCCGCCTGACGCAGCTCTGCCACAAGTACGGCCTCCTCTGCTCCATCGAGCCGTACGGCAGCAGCAACGCCGACGACCTCCAGTACGGGCAGGACGTGGACGTGCCCATGGCCGAGTTCTGGAGCCGCGTCGACGCCAACGGCCGGAACGTCGGCAACACCGGCAACTCGCGCTTCGCCTCCTACCTCGCCCACGTCTGGGGCCGCCGCTACGCGGCCACCGAGTCGTTCACCGCCTCCCCCGGCTCCGGCGGACGCTGGAAGACCACGCCCTACTCCATCAAGGCGCAGGGCGACCGCGTCTATTCCGAGGGCATCAACCGCATCATCTACCACCGCTTCGTACACCAGCCCTGGCCCGGGAACAAGTACGTGCCCGGCATGACGATGGGCCGCTGGGGCATGCACCTCGACCGCACGCAGACGTGGTGGCCGCTCGCCGGCGAATGGTTCCGCTACCAGACCCGCTGCCAGTGGATGCTGCAGGAGGGCCGCTTCGCGGCGGACGTGCTGTACTGGTGCGGCGAGGCCGCCCCCAACTCCGGCAAGGCTCACGTGTCGCTGCCGCCGGGATACAGCTGGGACATCTGCGCCACCAAGGCCGTCGAGATGCTGAAGGTGCGGAACGGCAAGGTGGTGACGCCCGGCGGCGTGGAGTACGAGATCCTCGTGCTTCCCTCGTCCGGCGCGTCCATCGCGCGCACGGAGGGCGTCGTCGACGCCGGAGGGTCGGACGGCACGATGAGCGAGCGCATGGTCAGGAAAATCGGCGAGCTCGTGGACGCGGGCGCCCGCGTCGTGGCGCCGTCCCGTCCTAACCGCGCGCCGGGCCTCGCCGCCGGACCCGACGCCGACGCGCGCCTGCGCGCCGCCGTGAAGGAGGTGTGGGCCAAGGGCGTGATGGAATGCAGCGCCGCCGATGCGCTGAAGCGCCTCGGCGTGAAGCCCGACTTCGCGACCGAGACGCCCGGCGTCTCGTGGATCCACCGCACCGGCACGGCGGGCTCCGCCGCCGGCGCCGACTGGTACTTCGTCGCGCTCGGCAACGAGACGAACGCCACGTTTGAGGCGTCCTTCCGCCAGACCGGACGCATCCCCGAGGTGTGGGATGCCGAAATCGGCTGCGTCCGCGACGCTCCCGTCTGGCGCGAGGAAAACGGGCGCACCGTCGTCACGCTCGACTTCAGGCCCAGCGGCTCCGCGTTCGTCGTGTTCCGCCGGCCCGCCGCCGCGCCGCATGCGACAGGCGTGAAGGCCGTCGTCTCCGCGCGTCCCGATCCGGCTCTGCCCGAAAAGGGTCATACGCTCGTCATCAAGAAAGCCGTGTACGGCGTGTTCAGCGGCTCGGAGCGTCCGGAGTGCGCGAACGTGACGAAGCTCATCAAGCCCAGAACCACGGTGAAGGTGAACAACGACGCGATGGGCGGAGATCCCTCGTTCGGCAAGGTCAAGCAGCTCGAGGTGCGCTACGTAGTCGGCGGCGAAACCCGTCGTGATGTCGTCGCCGAGGGCTCGATCTACCGTCTGCCGAGAGAAGCAAAAGTCGTCGGCGCGTGGTACGGCGTGATCGATCCGGCGTGGGAGCCGCCGGCGGGCGAGACCACTGTCGATGTCACGGCCAAGCTCGCCTCGCTCGTGAAGGACGGCGCGATCGACGTGACGGTGGAGAACGAGCTCGCCGGACGCGACCCGCTCTTCAGGACGCCGAAGAAGATGATCGTAACCTATGTGTACGACGGCACGGAGACGACCGCGACGTTCGCGGAACATGACACCTTCAAGCTCCCGGTCGCCAAGCTCGTGCCCCCGCCGCCGCCGACATGGGAATGGCGCGACGGCAGGATTCTCGCCTGGCAGCCGCTCTCGGCAGAGGTCTCCATGAGCGATGGCACCAAGAAGACGGTCACGATCCTGCCGCCTGAGAATGTCATCGTGCCCGGCCCGTGGAACGTCTCGTTCCCCGCCGGATGGGACGCGCCGGCGAACACGACGTTCGACACGCTCATCCCGTGGAACGAGCATCCGGACAACGGCGTCAAGTACTTCTCCGGCACGGCCACGTACAGGAAGAGTGTAAAGTGTAAAATGGAAAGTGTAAAGTTGGACCAAGGTGATCGGATCATGCTCGACCTCGGCGTGGTGAAGAACTTCGCGGAGGTGACGGTGAACGGGAAAAAGTACCCCGTCCTCTGGAGGCCGCCGTTCAGGGTGGACATTACCGATGCGCTCACGGGATCCGGGAAATCCGGAACATCCGGAAGATCCGGAACATCCGGAAATTCCGGGTGCGAAGCGCAAGCCATCGACCTTGAGATCAAGGTCACGAACCTCTGGCCCAACCGCATCATCGGCGACGACCGGCTCTACGCGGACGACTGCGCCTGGAACGGCGTTCCGCGCCGCGGCGTGAAGGAGTTCGGCGTGCGGGAGATTCCGCAGTGGGTCAAGGAGGGCAAGCCCTCGCCCACCGGCCGCCACACGTTCACCACGTGGCGTCACTGGTCGAAGGAGGACGACCTCCTGCCGTCCGGCCTGATCGGCCCCGTGATCCTGCGTGGCGGCACACTTGTAAAGTGATGCGGAGCTAGTCTGCGCTGACATAACCAATTATGGTGAAAAAAATGAAGACCTTGTGGTGTCTGGGTGTCGCATTAGTTGCGACGGCAGGCTCGGCTGCGGATTTCATATCCGTGGAAGGGCCTGTGCCCGAGGTAAACAGGGGCGGGTGCAGCACGGCCGTGTTCGTGCGCCCCGTGACCAACCGCGCAGCTGTCGTGTCCGCGAAGTGGACGGTGACGGGCCTTGGCGTGTTCCGCGTGTTCCTCAACGGCGTGGAAGTCGGCGCGGAGGATTTTCTCAAGCCGGGCTACACGCATCCGCACAAGCGCCGTTCGTCGTTCTCCTACGACGTCACGGATGCCTTCCGCCGCGACCCCGGCGCGCGCAACGTGCTGTGCGCGGAAGTCTCGACCGGCTGGTGGCGTGACGCGATCATCGGCCGCGCAGGGAAGATATCCGCGTTCCAGGGCGTGCTGAAGCTCGCGTATGCCGACGGCTCGGCGGAGGAGATCGCCTCCGACACCTCCTGGCGCGCCGCGTACGCGGGGCCGCTCCGCCATGCGACGATCTGGGGCGGCGAGCGGTACGACGCGCGCGTTCCCGCGCCGTGGCGCACGACGGGCGACGTCGATTGGAAGCGGGCGCGCGTCAACGGCGAGTTCAAGGGCGCGGTGACGCCGCTCGAAGGACGTTCCGTGCGGGTGCGCCGCGACCTCGCGTTCGCG
Organism: uncultured bacterium; assembly: GCA_902779075.1. Next base: position 18,849 of record CACZAK010000023.1, read on the forward strand.
CCGCGCGCCGCGTGGGCGTGGAAGGGCGCCGACGGCGCGGCGAAGGATCGACACGGTCGCGCGCGGATCCTGCGGCGGTACGCCGACGGCGAGGCGCTCGTGCTCGAGCCGGGCGAGACGCTGGTCGTCGATTTCGGACAGAACTGTGCGGGCGTCCCCGAGTTCACGGCGCGCGCGGCGGCGGGGACGGAACTTTCCGGGCATCCCGCCGAAATGCTGAACGACGCGAACGGCGAGAGGTCGCGCGGCAACGACGGTCCGGCGGGAAGCGCCTACTTCGCCAACTACCGTTCGGCGGAGTCGCGTCTTCGCTATGTCTTTGCGGGCGGGGACGGCGAGACGTGGCACCCGTCCTGCACGTTCTTCGGCGGACGGTACTGGTCGTTCACGGCGAACGGGCGCGTGGTGTTCAAGCGGCTCAGCCTGCTGCCCGTGATGTCCATCGCGCCCGAGGACGAGACGGGGACGATCGTGACGGGCGACGCATCGCTGAACCGGCTCATCTCCAACTGCCTGTGGGGAATGCGCTCCAACTACCTCAGCGTGCCGACGGACTGTCCGCAGCGCAACGAGCGCTGGGGCTGGACGGGCGACACGCAGGTGTTCGTGGGTGCGGCGGTGTACGCGGCGGACGTGTACGGCTTCCTCACCAAGTGGATGACGGACATGCGCGACTCGCAGGCGGACGAGAAGTCGAAGTGCCCGGGGATGTTCCCGAAGATCGCGCCAGACAGGTCCGGCGGCCGGCTCATCGGCTGGGCGGACGCGGGCGTCATCGTGCCCTATACCATGTGGCGCCAGTTCGGCGACGTTGCGGCCGTGAACGTGAACTGGGACGCGATGGCGCGGTTCCTGGCGAACCTCGACAAGTCGAACTGGACGACGCCCGAGAACGAGCGGCAGTGCGTCGACTGGCTCTCGCCCGCCATGTACGAGGGGCACCGGCGCGGCTGGGGCTCGAGGTTCTGCAAGAACCCGTTCTGGGACGGCGAGACGAACGCCGACGAGCGGCAGTACTGGGACATGCTCGGCGCGTGCTACCACATCTGGGACCTCAAGATGATGGTCGAGATGGCGAAGGCCACCGGACGCGACAAGGAGGCGGCGGCGTACGCGCAGCGCGAGGCGAAGGCCGTGGCGCGCTACCGCAACCTTTTCCTCGACCACCACGGACGCTTCGCCGAGCGCTATCGGAACATGCAGACGCCGAACCTGTTCGCGCTCAAGCTCGGCCTCTTCCCGACGCAGGCGGCGACGGACGCGGCGAAGGCGGATCTCGTTGCGAGCGTCAAGGCGGGAAACTGCAAGGTCGGAACCGGCTTCCTCGGCACGCCGCTCCTGCTTGACGTGATCGCCGACATCGTCGGCGATCCGGCGCTCGCCTACTCCGTGCTGCTCCAGCGCGACTGCCCCGGGTGGCTGTATTCCGTGGACAACGGCGCGACGACGATCTGGGAGCGCTGGGACGGCTACACGAAGGAGCGCGGGTTCGGTCCGCCCGAGATGAACAGCTTCAACCACTACGCGAACGGCGCGGTGCTTGGCTGGATGTTCCGGACGATGGCGGGGATTCGCCCCGGAAAGGAGGCGGGATACCGTCATTTCACGCTTGCGCCGAAGCCCGACAAGCGGGTTGGCAGCTGCAAGGCGAGCTACCGCACGAAGTACGGGACGGTGAAAAGCGAGTGGCGGTATGTGGACGGCGGGAAGCTCGAATGGTCGTTCACCGTGCCGCAGGGCACGACGGCGACGATCATTCCGCCGGACGGTGGCCCGACGGTGGAACGCGGTCCCGGCGACTATCGGATACCGTTGGATTCAGCCGCAGATGGCGGCGCGCAGAAGGGCGATCCGTTCCGGTCAGTACAGGCACCCAAAAAGGAGTGCCGCGTTCCCTTGAAACTGCTGCCGCGCAACAACATGCCGCTCGTGGAGGCGGAGGTGGACGGGGCGAAGGGCACGTTCCTTCTGGACACGGGCGCGACGCACACGACGTTTGACCTTGCCTTCGTCAAGAAGAACCTGCCGAACGCGACGCTTACGCCCGTGGCGATGATGGCGGAGACAAACGTCGAAGGCGCGCCGCGCTACATGCGCGTGAAAAGCATGAAGCTCGGCGCGGCCGAGTTCGGCGACTTCGGCGCGATGGCGCTGGACATCTCCCATCTGCACGCCTTCGTCGGTGTGAAGGTGGACGGCATTCTGGGGATGAGCACGCTTGGGCGCGTACCGTGCATCGTGGCGTTTGGGGCGGGCGAGGTCGTGTTCGCGCCAGGCAAGGAGTCGCTCGCCGGATTCGCACGCCCCGTGCAGAGGTCGCTCTCCGATCCGATGAGCATCCTCCTGCCCGTGAAGTTCGGGGAACGCACCTTCGAGGTCCTGGTGGATTCGGGTGCGTCCTTCACGTTCCTTTCGCGCGAGACGGGCTGGCCGACGACGGGCGAGGCCGCGAACGTTCCGGCAGTGGACATCAACGGGAAGGCGAAACTTGCGCCGCTTGTTGGCAAGAAAGGCGTCCTTCCCGTGGGAGATGGCATTGAGGTGTCGCCGCTTGTCGTTTCTGTGCCGATGAACCGTATCGGCTCGGATGTCCTGACCGCATACGACATGCTGATTGCCGGGCGGTACGTGAGCTTCAGACGCCATCCTTGACACATCTCTCTGATTTTCAAAAGACCTCGTAATTGACAAATAACCTTGCCCGATAGGACTATAACAAAGAAAAACTGAAAAACGGCGCGTTTGGCTACACGTTTTATGTGTTGTACTCGAATATTTTCCATTCTCTGCGCTCTCTGCGCCTCTGCGTGAGATTTACGGCGCGGAACTTCGTTCTTGACGCGCAGTCCAGAGTGGCGGCTCGCCGGGACGGCTCGCTCCGCCGCAACGGGCAAGATGCCCAGATGGCACAGTGCGGTGGCTCCCCAGTAGGGGAATATTATGGTATACTATGCCGCAAGGAGACTAGAAAATGGAACGACAGGAGATGCAGGCTGATATCGTGGTGACCGGTTTCGGTCCTGCGGCCGCCGGCTTTTTGACGACGCTCGCGCCCGAACTCGCGAAGACGAAAGAGGACGGCACGCCGCTCTATGAATCGAAGGCGATGCCGGGGTGTCCGCTGCAGGTGATGTGCTACGAGCGCGCGGACGACACGGGCTTTGGCGTGTCGGGCGTGGTGACGAAGGCGGAGTCGATCCGCGAATCGTTCCCCGATTTCGCGAAGGAGGTGCCGAACGCCGTGGAGGTGAAGGCGGAGAAGACCGTGTACCTCTTCGACCACCTTGGTTGCTCGAAGCGGTCGTTCAGCACGAAGTTCGTCGATCTCTGCTTCAAGGCTGGGTTCTTCATGAAGGGTGGAAAGTGGAGGGCGCGCGAGCTGCCGTTCACGCCGCCGTTCATGGACAAGCGCGGCGGCGTGGTGATGGGCGTGGGCGCGTTTACCGGTTGGGCCGCGCAGAAGGTGATGGAAAGCGGCATGGCGCAGATCTGGCCGGGTTCGCCCGTGGCGGGGCCGCTCTTCGACGGCGACCGCGTGGTGGGCGTGCGTCTTGTCGACCAGGGCGTAGAGAAGGACGGTACGCCCGTGGAGGGCACGTACATGCCCGGCATGGACGTGAAGGCCGCACTCACCGTGGTGGCGGATGGTCCCGTCGGCGCCGTCGGTCGCGCGCTAGACGAGAAGTTCGGTCTGCCCCCCGGACACCACCAATACGACTGGGGCGTGGGCATGAAGGCCGTGGTGAAGCTCCCGGACGACTGCGAACTGGAGCCCGGCACGATCATCCATACGATCGGTTTCCCCGAGCCGGAGATCTTCGGCTTTTTCTACGTGATGGCGGATAAGACCGCCTCCCTCGGCATCTTCGTCGCGCCGTGGCAGGACACGCCCGTGCGCACGACCTACCGTTACCTCCAGCACTGGATGCAGCATCCGTACCTCTGGCGACACCTCAAGGGCGCGAAGCTCCTCAGCTGGGGCGCGAAGTCGATCCAGGAGAGCGGACAGGAGGGCGAGCCGTTCCTCTGCGGCGACGGCTACGCGCGCATCGGCGAAGGTTCCGGCACGACCGACGTGCTTGCGAACGCGGGCGTGGACGAGGCGTGGGCCTCGGGCGTGATGCTCGCGAAGGCCGTGCTGAAGCTCCTCGCAGAAGGCAAGGACTTCACGAAAGAGAATCTGGAGGCGACCTACGTGGCCGACCGTCGCGCCTCGAAGCTCAACAAGCGCCTCAAGAAGGCGACCGGCGCGCGCAACGGGTTCAACAAGAGCTTCTTCTGGGGCATGTTCGGCGAGGGCCTGCGAGGTATGCTCGGCATTGCCCTGCCGTTCAAGAGTCGTCCGGGTGCGGTGCGTACGCCGGAGCTGAAGGATGCGCTCAAGGGCCGCAAGGTTGACGCCGAGAAGCTCAAGGCGGGCATCGAAGCGGCGGAGAAGGCGCGCAAGCCGATCCACGACGCGGTGATGGATGCGTGCGGTTGGCCGGCGATTCCCTACGACGGTGAACTGCTCATGCAGCACCAGGACGCGCTGCTGCTCGGTGGCAAGGTGCAGGCTGCGCCGGGGTTCGCGGACCATGTCCGCTTTGCCGACCCCGCGCTCTGCGCGAAGTGTACGAAGCACACGTGTTGGGAAATCTGTTCCGCACAGGCAATCATGCCGCCGGAGGAGCCGGGCGGCGTGCCGAAGTTCGACCGCGAGAAGTGCGTCCACTGCGGCGCGTGCATCTGGAACTGTTCGATGTTCCAGCCCGGTACGGACAAGGGCAACATCCTCTTTACGGCCGGTTCCGGAGGTCTCCACTCGAACGAAAACTGATTCTCCGATGGTCACGGTCTTCGAGGAACAATGTTCGGCCGTCGGGGGTGGCTGGACGGCAATGCGCTACCATGGCGACGAAGGCGATAGCGTGGCCGACATGCTGTCGTTCAAGTCGGTCTTCGAGATCAATCCCTTTGAGGTCGGGCGTGGACATGCGGCGGAGCGGCGGGGGTACAACGCCAGAAAGAGTTTGGTGTTTGAAGCACTCGATGTGAAGCCGCTGTTGCGAAAGGCCTTTTCGTCCCTTTCCAACGGCGAGATGCGCCGCGTACTCCTTGCCCGGGCGTTGCTGAGATGTCCCGAGCGGCTGGTTGTGCGCGATCCGTTCAGCGGACTCGACCCCGACTGGCGTGAAAGAATGTGTGCCCTTCCGGAGGCCATTCGCGGACTGGGAACCGAACTCGTGTTGGAGGGAGTGGACGCGGTGCGCAACACGACGTGTACTCGTTCATGGGCGAAAAGTCGGCGAAGCAGTGCCCGCGCGCGATCAGACAAGCCAAAACCCGTGGTGGAAATGCAAGGCGTCAATCTGGCATTCGGACGACGTGTGCTGTTCAAGGATTTTTCCTGGACTGTCTGCGAGGGTGAGCGGTGGGTCTTACGCGGACCGAACGGAAGCGGCAAGACGACGCTTCTCGCGCTTGTCACAGGAGACTCCCCGCTTTCATACGCATTTGACATCCGTCTTTTCGGCAAACGGCGAGGGAAATCCGGCGTGGTGCTCGCAGATCTTCGTCGCCATGTTGGGGTGGTGTCCGCGGAACGCGAGGCGATGCTCGGCGAGACGGTGGAGACGCAGTTGGACGCCGCGCTCGTCCAGACGACGCGCCTTCTGCTTCTTGACGAACCATGCTGCAATCTCTCGGCCCGAAGGTCGCGGGCGGCGCTGGAGCGTGTCGCACGGTGGCTGGACGCACATCCGAAAGTGGCGGCGGTGTGCGTGGCGCATTCCAAGTCGCATGTCCCTGCGGGATTCGACCGGCAGCTTGTGCTACCGGTAGCTTCGCCTGAAGCCTGATAGCATAACAAAAGAGAGTTCCACAGTGAAAGATCGCCATAATTGTTGAAAGGATGAACAAATGAAGAAGACGATGACAATGTTGTCTGCGGCGATGATCGCCGTCGGCGCGGCGCTTTGCGCCGGATGGGGCTTCGGCCCGACGGTAAAGACGGTGCCGGTGGCGTCCGCCGCAGGTGTGGTGACACGTGACGGCGAATACTGCTCCAAGGGCGAGGTGGCGGAATACATCCGCAGATTTCGCGGTGCACTGCCGAAAAACTACATCACCAAGGCGCAGGCCCGTGCCTTGGGATGGCGTGGCGGGCCGCTGGAGCCGTTCGCGCCAGGCAAGTCAATCGGAGGAGACCGTTTCGGCAACTATGAACGTCGCTTGCCCGCAGGTAGCTACAAGGAGTGCGACATAGACACGAAAGGAAAGCCACGCGGCGCGAAAAGGCTTGTGTTCACCGTCCGTGGAGAGCGGATCTACTACACGCACGACCATTATAAGACATTCGAGGAAATCAAGGAGAAGTCAAAATGAAGAGGACGTTTGTCGTCGATCTGGAGGGGAAGTCAAGATCATGCGCCCTGCAAAGGCGTTTTGCCGCCGCAGTGCCGGTACCGCCGGACTATGGGCGCAATCTGGATGCCATGTATGATGTGTTGACGGAATATGGCAGCGAATGGCGGATCGAATTCAGAAATTCCATGAATGTTCCGGAGATGTTTCGTCAGGTCTGCATGGATGCCGCCGCCGATACCCCGGGGCTTGAGATCGTCTTTGGTTGATGTCCCGTTCCTTTCGCGTGAGGCATCTAGGATGAAGAAGAAATGACTAATCCACTTTCCTCATACCAAGCAGTCTGCCGTCCGGGAACTGGGGCGGGTGCCTTCTTCACGAGCATTCTCGTGTGGGGCGTCGGCATCGGGTGTTTCGGCGCGGCATTCAACAACTTCCTCGTCGAGACATACGACATCAACGGCTTCGACCGCGGGGTGTTGGAGTTTCTGCGCGAGACGCCGGGCGTGCTGCTCGTGGCGATCTTTGCCGCGCTCCACCGGTTCTCCGACTGGAAGGTCCTGCGTCTCGGTACGGCCTGTTCTCTCATCGCGGCGATGCTGTTGCTGGTGCCGGTTCGATGGGCATGGGCCGTCGCGTTCATCGTCATTTGGGCGCTGGGCGAACACCTCGTCATGCCCGTTCGACAGTCTCTTGCACTCTCCATAGCCAAGGAGGGAAAGAGCGGCGAGTCGCTCGGTATCGTCACGGGCGCGATCAACGCCGGGACGGTTGTGGGGAGCGTTCTCGTGGCGGCCATCTTCTACTTCGGCGTGCGCTTCTGGGCGGATGTGTCGCGTCGGGCGCTCTACGATGCGACGTGGGTGCTCGTGGCGTTGCTTCTCGCCGCCAGCCTCGCCGTCGCGGCGTCCGTGAAAGAGCCGGGGCTTGCGCAACGCGCGCGTCCGTCGTTCTATTTCCGCCGCAAATACTCGACGTTCTACATCCTGGAGCTCTTCTACGGGGCGCGCAAGCAGGTGTTCTTCACCTTTGGTCCGTTCGTGCTGATCCGCGTCTACGGCATGGACACGCAGCACGTCGCGATGCTCTTCGCGGCGGCAGCGCTCTTCACCGCGCTGTGGGGCGGACGCCTCATCGGTCGCCTCGTGGACCGCTGGGGCTACCGCAACGTGATGATCTGGGATACGGTCGTGCTGTTCTTCGTGTGCCTGCTCTATGGCTTCGCGAAGGACTGGTTCCCGTCCCGCGTGGCGGTGGCGGTCGTGTGCGTGAACTACGTCCTCGACGCCGTGCTGAGCAATGCCTCGATGGCAACGAACCTCTACGCCCGCACGCTCTCCGACTCCCAGGAGGAATTGACCGCGACCCTCTCCTCCGGCATCTCCGTGAACCACGTCGTGACTGTGTTCTACGCCCTACTCGGCGGCTGGATCTGGGACCGCTTCGGCCCCGGCGTCCTCTTCGCCACGGCCGCGTGCATGGCCCTCGCCAACAGCGCCTTCGCGCTTACCGTCCCCAAACCCGTCCGTGGCACAGAATAGGTGCCGAAAAGTACATCGTTGTAGGCAGATGATGTGGGCACCATGTATTGACATCAAAGCATCAAACATGATAGAATACACGCCATGAGAACAACCCTTACTTTAGAACCGGATGTGGCCGCAAGGCTTGAAGAATGCCAGGCGGCGGATTTGAGTGTCAGCTTTAAAGAGCTGGTCAACGGTCTTCTGCGCATGGGCCTCGCAAAACGCGAAGCCACGGCACGAAAGACTGCCGTCAAACGTTTTGCGACCAAGGTCTTTCATGGACGGAAAACCATGTTGGGAGCAATCACGAGTACTCATGACATGTTGGCCATGGCAGAGGGAGAAGATTTCCGATGAGGTTGCTAGACGCCAATATCCTGATGTATGCATCGTTTGACGTCTTCCCGCAACATGTTCGCACGAGGAAATGGCTTGATGCTCGGTTGAACGACAACGATACGCCATTGGGAATCCCTTGGGAAAGCATCACGGCTTTCGTTCGACTTTCTTCCAACCCGCGTATCATGTCTCCGGCGATTTCCGTTGCCGATGCCTGGAACCAGGTTCGCTCGTGGTTGGCGCAGCCGTGTGTTTGGACGCCTGTAGCCACTGCTCGGCATCGACATTATCTTGACGCGTTCTTGAACATTTCCGAAATGAACTATAAGCTCGTGGCGGATGCCCAGCTTGCGGCGTTGGCCATGGAGCATGGCCTCGTTATGGTCTCCGCTGATTCGGATTTCCGTCTTTTCCCTGGATTGCGCGTAGAAGATCCTACCATTTGACGGGGTAAAACCTTGGCAACAAAGGAGAAGTGATGGTCATGAAAGAAATGACATTGGAAGAACGCTTGGACTACGCCGCGAGGCGCAAGAGCGAGATGAACTGCTGCCAGGCGGTGCTTGTGGCATTTGCCGACAGGCTCGGGAAGGGCGAGGACGAACTACTTCGCCTCGGCTCCGGCTTTGGCGCGGGCATGGGGACGATGGAGGGAACGTGCGGCGCGCTCGTGGGCGCGATCATGGTTTCGTCCCTCGTCTCGCCCGACGGCGCGGCGATGAAGAACTCCCGCGCAATCATGCCGCGCTTCAAGGAACTCTGCGGCGGCGCGACCATCTGCCGCGACCTCAAGGGAATCGACTCCGGCAAAGTCCTCTGCAGCTGCGAAAACTGCGTCCGCAACGCCGTCCGCGCCGCAGGAGAAGTGTGTTAACGCGAAAAGACGTCTGCCTTCATCTTGCGGTATCTGGGTAAATGGCGGAGCTACACGTCGCCTATGTTCTCAGGTATTTCTTGAGAGTATTGAGCGATATGTCAAGCGCCTTGCAAGTCTCTGCAAGATTTTGTCCGTGACGGTCAAATACGGCCTTCACATGAACCCTGATGGCAGCATTCAGGTTTTCAGGTAAGGCTGATTCACCGCCTGAAGCGCTGAGGTCGCGATTTATCCTAACATGTTCTTCTATGAGATGCGCGAAGTCCGTTTCCTCAAGTGCTCTGGCCCGGTCGAGAAGGTTGATTAGCTCGCGCACGTTGCCAGGATAGTCATAGGTGGTTAGGGCGTCACATTGCTCGCTGGTGAGCCTTCCCCAACCCATGTCAAGCCAAAAGCCAGACGCGATTTCGGCAATGTCCTCGCGCCGGTCGCGTAACGGCGGCACATCAATGACAATCGTCGAGATGCGTTGATAGAGATCGGCACGGAACTTACCTTCGCGTACCATCTTAGGCAGATTTCTGTTGGTCGCCGCGACAAGCCGGACATCGACGGATATTTCCTGCGTGCCGCCGACGCGAACAATCTTGCCGTCCTCAAGTGCGCGCAACAGGATTGCCTGGGCTTCCATCGGCATTTCCGCGATCTCGTCTAGAAAGAGTGTGCCATGGTCGGCTAACTCGAAAAGTCCCTTGCGTTGGCTGTCAGCGCTGGTGAATGCGCCGCGCTCGTGTCCGAAGAAGCGGTCCTCAAGCAGATTCGGCGCGACGCTTGCGCAGTTGAATGGAACGAATGGGCCGTTCTTCCGCGGACTGTGGGCATGTATCTGCGTTGCAACGGTCTCCTTGCCGGTTCCGCTTTCGCCAAGGATCAGGACGCGCGCGCGCTCATACTTCGCTGCCTGCAGTATCTCGCGGCGTACCTTCGTCATGGCCCTGCTCACGCCGGTGAGCTCTCGGCGTCCGTAACGATTGTAGTCCTCAAACGCCTCCCTGAGTTTCGCTTCCCACATTGTCGGCTTTACGCGCATGTAGAGAGCGTGGATTGCCGCCTCGTAAATCGAATCGTCGCCGCGTGTGCGGTGCATGTACCCCGACACGTTGACGAGCGTCTGGTACTTGCCGACAGATGACGAGCGATCCGCCACGGGCTGTTCGTACGAGCGGAAGAATCTTACATCCTCTTCGTTGATCGTCCCGAAATAACGTGCGATGGCATCTACTAGACTACCGCATGGTTCATCCCAAAGCTCGTCGAATCCACGCTTCGCCGGGTCTTCGCCTTCAATGCAGACCTCAGCGGCGAATTCAGGCGCAACGCGCATTCCGCTCAGCCACACCGTCTTGACGTGCTTCTTCTTGAGAGATTTCAGCGCGGCAAGAATCTGCGGAATGTTCTTTGTGAGTCCAACGCCGAGAACATAGACGGTGGAATAGTCTGGTCCGCGTTCGGCAAGCACACCAGCGAGTGCGTCCATCGACACGCCGGCGATGTCCGCCTTGCCATTGAGTGCAGCCAGTGCTGCCGCCGCCCCGGCGAGATAGCTGTTCTTCGACCAGCCCGTAAGAATCAGATTTTTGTTCATGTAGTCCTCTTTGCTGTCATTTCTTGACACTATTCTATCAGATAATGACGCAGGTAGTCAATTGGTAGATTTCAGTGGGAGAATTTTTCATGGAATAAGTTGCCTTAAATTCACGAAAATGTGGCTGTTTGAAAGTTAGCTTCACTTTCGTGTGGTTGTGGCACGCTTATTGCTAATGCCCGAATGACAAACCGAAAGGAAAAACGATGGACAATACGACAATCATGGCTGCGGCAGCGAAGTTGCACAAGTGCGCCGATGAACTGGCGGAGATCGCACAGTTGCTGGGTGCAACTGCCAAGGCAGGGGTTTCACCAGATGAAGTCTCTGACAATGACTTTCAGAGAGCGCTTGAATGCATACGAACGACCCGTCGTGCATCCATATCGCATTTCCAGCGACGGCTTGGCTACAGTTACAACCATTCAGCAAAGCTTATGGACAGACTTGAGAAGGAGGGGTATGTGCTGCCGGCAAACAGGCCTGGCCCTCGTGAGATAAATTGGGATAAGTTCAGAGGTTAGGGTACCGCAAGAAGAATTCGCCATGTGCTGGAATTTCATAGATTGTGTTCGCGAAACGGTTGGCGAGCCCGATTCCAACACTTTCAACCTGGAGCAGCACAGGTCCGTCGATTTTGGTATACTATAGCCATGCAAGGAACATTATGGCAGACCAAAATTCATTTCTGATCTATCAGGACGACAACGGAGTCTCGAACGTCAACGTGCGGTTCGAGGGCGAAGATGTCTGGTTGGCAGCGGAGCAGATACAGGTACTCTTCCAGGCAAGTCGGCAGGATGTAGCGTATCATATTGAACAGATATACGCCGATGGTGAGTTGAAGCAAGAGGCAACTTGCAAAAAAATTTTGCAAGTTCGCCAGGAGGGCTCAAGGAGTGTAAAGCGCAATTTCGCACACTACAACCTCGACATGATCTTGGCGATAGGCATGCGAATCAGAAGCGATGTCGCCGTGCGCTTTCGCCAGTGGGCGATACGTCATCTCCACGAGTTTGCGGTCAAGGGGTTCACATTGGATGACGATCGGCTCAAGGGCAATCGAAGCAGATATTTCCGCGAACTCCTCCAGCGTATCCGCGACATCCGCATGAGCGAGCGCAACTTCTATCAGAAGGTGACGGACATTTTTGCGACATCCATCGACTATGACAGGTCTGCCGACATCACGCGCACTTTCTTTGCCACGGTGCAGAACAAACTCCACTTCGCCGCTCACAAACATACTGCCGCCGAGCTCATCTATGAGCGCGCGGATGCCGACAAGCCGATGGTCGGCATGACGCACTTCGAGGGCAAGTACATCACGGAGGACGATGTAAAGATCGCCAAGAACTACCTGAACGACAAGGAGCTGGAATATCTGCGTCTTCTCGTTTCGCAGTTTCTTGACTTTGCCGAGTTGCAGGCGCTTGAAATGAAGCCCATGCGCATGGAGAATTGGGTGGAGAAGTTGGATGCCATGTTGACTCTTTCTGGACGGGAACTTCTAAGCGGACCAGGCAAAGTCTCGCATGAGGAGGCGTGCCGCAAGGCCGTCGCCGAGTTCAGGGAGTACCGCCGCCGCGAAATGCTCCAGTACGAAAGCGACTTCGACCGCGCCGTTCGCGAACTGACGGAAGCAGACAAATCAAACGGAGACGACAAGAGAAGCTGCCGATAAGAAAGGATATTGGAATGAAATATCGGAAAGAGATAATTGACTTATATAACTCCGATGAATATCAACGGTTGAAAGCGTATTACTCGAAACGCAGTACGCTTGACATTCTTGGTGTCGCACGAAGCGAGTTGGCGCATAGCAATATGTTGGCGTGGTTGTTGGATCCAAATGAGACACATGGTCTAGGTCTGTTTCCAATACGTAAGTTTCTCCAATTGCTAACAAAAGCGAAACTAGAGTTGGGAGTGAATATTGCGGAAGGTAAGGCTGAATTTGACGAAAAACTCCTTGACGCGATACTGACCAATGATTGCGAAGTTATCAGTGCTGAAGTTAAGGCGGAAAAGCCCGTTGACAGTACTGGAGACAAGCACAAGGACAGTCGGATAGACATATATCTGGAAGTCGCGTTGAAATGGCCAAAGGATTCTGCGGACATCAAAATCGTGCCGATTGTTGTCGAAAATAAAGTTGGGTCAAAAGAGCACGACAAACAAACAGTCTCGTATTATAATTGGTGTACGGATTACGCTCGTAAAAAGGGATATGTCAAACCCTTATTCGTATTTCTTACTCCTGCCCGAACATTGGCTCTCAATGGGGACGCTTACTATCACTACAAGACGATTGATTGTTCGTGTAAGGAATACATCCGTACCAACTATCAATACATTGCGGATTTCTTAATTGAGCAATGTTTGAAGCAAGACATCAGTGAAGAAACGCAACGAATTTTGAAGGATTATCTGAGAGGTTTAACCTACACCTACATCAATGGTGACATCAAGGAAGGAGATTCCTATATGGCAATAAGCGATGCAGAAAAAGAACTACTTGTGAAATTCTGGGAGAACAACCAGAATCTTCTTCTTGCGGTTCTTGAGGCATATTTTGAAAGTTCAGCGTCAACAGAGGAAGAAACTCGCGACTTCCGAAAACTGAAAGAGACCATGTCAAAGAAGGATTTTACGAAGTATCAAATAGAGGGTGTCGAGGACGCCCCACTCCCTAAAGGCAGGACTGTTCTAAAAGTTGTCACAGAGTATTGTAACAGGAACAGGGACATTACTTTTGATGAGTTGAGGGAAAAATTCAACATACCGGAGATTAAACGAGTTTTTGGCGGTGTCGTTGTAAGAGAAGACATGCGCCATAAAGATCCGCAAGGGCGTAAACGGTATTTCGATGATGTTATTCCACTAGCTGATGGGACAAAAGTCTGCGTGTGTTCGAACTGGGATAGTGGCAATATAGAAGCATTTCTACAAAATGCTCAAAAACTTGGTTTCACAATTACGCCTGTAAAAGTAAGGTAGTGTGATGCGGATAATCAACCATATCGAAGAGGATGTTAATCCGGCATTTCTCGACGATGACGAGAAATGGCTGGATAATAGGCTGGTGCCGTTTGTTCGTAGATTACAGATGCAGTGGGCAAGGAAGAAAAGAGAGAAGAAAAGAGAGGAGTGATATGTCAAAGCAAGAAATCGTAAAAATCTTCGGCGACCGCAAGATTCGCTCCGTTTGGGATGACGAGGCGGAAAAGTGGTACTTCTCCGTCGTGGATGTAGTGGCGGTGCTTACGGAAAGCGAAAATCCACGAAACTACTGGAAAGTACTAAAAAACCGTCTGAAAAAAGAGGGAAACCAGTCGGTTACAAATTGTAACCAACTGAAATTAAAGGCTGCGGATGGCAAGTTTTATAAAACAGATGTCGCCGACCAGGAGCAGTTGTTCCGCCTCATCCAGTCAATCCCGTCGCCCAAGGCAGAACCGTTCAAAATGTGGATGGCGAAGGTCGCTGCAGAGCGCCTTGACCAGATTCAAGACCCAGAACTTTCCATCCAGCAGGCATTGGCTGATTATAGACGGCTCGGATATTCAGAGAGGTGGATCGCTCGACGTCTCAAGTCCATTGACATACGCAAGGATTTGACGGATGAATGGAAAGCGCGTGGTGTTGAGGATGAACGGGAATACGCCAGCCTGACGAACACGATCTACAAGACATGGTCGGGCATGACAGCTGGCGAATACAAGCGCTTCAAGGGACTGAGAAAACAGAATCTTCGCGACAACATGACGAATATGGAGTTGATCTTGAGCATGCTCGCCGAGGAATCGACTCGTCAGATATCAGCAGCAACGCGACCGGATAACATGATTGAGCATCACAAGGTTGCTACCAGCGGAGGCGGCGTGGCGAGAAATGCCAGAATCGAAATTGAGCAAAAACGGGGCGCAAGGTCATCTCTCCGCTCAATGCATCGGATATCGGGGCACTCGATGTCGACGCCTATGACATGCTGCCGCCGCCTCAAAATTAGAGAACCAAGACGGTGCAAGAGGCTATACGTGGAGGATAGTCGCTTTGACCGCCAAAGTCAAATCGTGACGGTGGGTGTCAAAGTTTGATTTTCGCGGAGGGTTGTGTGACGACAACAATGTCAAAAACAGCGTTTTGCGCTGTTTTTCTTCATAAAGAGAGATTGGCACGCCTATTGCTATTTTAAGGGTACACAAAAGAAGGATGATGACCCTATGGCTAAATTCAAGAATATACAAAAGGGATTCCTGATGCGGAACGCAATCAGGTTCTGGGGAAATGTTGTCAGGAACTATGACAAGGAGATCAACGACGAGGAGTTCTTCAACCTTGTCCACTACTGCATGGACCGGAACACGATGGTCAAGATGATCCAGGCGTTTTTCTCCAAGGAGGATATGGAAAAGCTTGCAAACCCGGACACCTATCGCCATCTCGACCTCGTCTCGGACTCGTCCGGCGTCGTTCTTCAGAAGATATGGAATGCGGAGGGTTTCCGCAAGCGCGCCCGCGTCCTTCTGCTGAAGATATGCGATGCG
>CACZAK010000024.1 GCA_902779075.1 uncultured bacterium
GCCGTCTCCGTGCGCGTGCCGCAGCTCAAGGACTGCAAGGAGCACCTGCGCCTCGACAAGAAGGGCGACAAGAAGGGCTGGGGCGAGGACACGATGATCTTCCTCACCGAGGGCAAGTCCGCGGGCGGCACCCTCGGCACCGCGCGCGATGCCGTGAAACAGGCCGTGTTCTGCCTGCGCGGCAAGCCCCTCAACACCTGCGGCGAGAACCGCGACATGCTCTACCGCAACGAGGAGTTCTACAACCTCATCAAGACGCTCGACGTGGAGGACTCCATCGAGCGCCTCCGCTACGGCAAGATCATCTTCGCCACCGATGCCGATGTGGACGGCCTCCACATCCGCAACCTGCTCATCACGTTCTTCATGCGCTTCTACAAGCAGCTCGTCACCGACGGACGCGTGTTCGTGCTCGAGACGCCCCTCTTCCGCGTGCGCAACAAGAAGGAGCAGCACTACTGCTTCACCGAGGAGGAGCGCGTAAAGGCCATCGCGAAGTGCGGACAGGGCTGCGAGATCACCCGCTTCAAGGGACTCGGCGAGCTGAACGCCAAGGAGTTCAAGGAGTTCATCGGGCCCGACATGCGCCTCACGCCCGTCTCCTGCCTCGACGACACCGACATCGACAAGACGATCAAGTTCTACATGGGCGCCAACACGCCCGACCGCAAGGACTACATCATGGACAACCTCGTCTGCGACTCCAGCTGCTCCGACTCGGAGAACCTCCAGCAGAAGTTCACGCGCCTCCTCAAAACCGCCGGCCTCGAGAAACTCGGCCTCGACGGGAAGTTCACCGCCATCAAGACCCACTTCGGCGAGCCCGGCTGCCTCGCGTACCTCCGTCCGAACTGGGCGAAGACGCTCGTGGACGCCGTCCGCGCGGCGGGCGGGATGCCGTTCCTCACGGACGCGAACACGCTCTACGTGGGCCGCCGCAAGAACGCGCTCGACCATATCGCCGCCGCCTACGAGAACGGCTTCTCGCCGTTCGCCACGGGCTGCCACGTGATCATCGCGGACGGACTCAAGGGCACGGACGACGTGTCCATCCCCCTCCCGGACGGCAAGTACGTGAAGGAGGCCTTCATCGGCCGCGCGCTCGTGGACGCCGACGCGATCATCTCCCTCACCCACTTCAAGTGCCATGAGATGACCGGCATCGGCGGCGCGCTCAAGAACCTCGGCATGGGCGGCGGCTCGCGCGCCGGCAAGAAGGCCATGCACTCGAGCGTGCATCCGAGCGTGAACGAGGACGCCTGCATCGGCTGCGGCAAGTGTACGCGCGAGTGCGCGCACGGCGCCTGCACCGTCACGAACCGCAAGGCGCACATCGACCCCGCGAAGTGCGTGGGGTGCGGACGCTGCATCGGCGCGTGCAACCGCGACGCGATCCAGAGCGACTTCGGCGAGCCCTGCACCGTGATGCAGGGCAAGATCGCGGAGTACGCGGCCGCCGTCGTGCGTGGCAAGCCCGCGCTGCACGTCTCCTTCATCTGCGACGTGTCGCCGCACTGCGACTGCCACCCGATGAACGACTACCCGCTCATCCCCGACCTCGGCATGGCCGTCTCCACCGACCCCGTGGCCCTCGACCAGGCCTGCACCGACCTCTGCAACGCCGCGCCGATCATGCCCGGCTGCGCGCTCGACGGAGTGGACGTGAAGGGCGACATCTTCACCGCCATGCACCCGACCACGCGCTGGCAGGACGCCATCGCCGAAGGCGTGCGCATGAATCTCGGCTCGGCAGAATACACTTTGAAACGTATCTAAGCGTTTTGCTCTTATGTCCACCCTACCGCAGAAGATGATCGTGATTTCCGGATCGGGCGCGTATCCGCGCCTGATCGTGGAGGGCGCGCACGCGGCGGGGGTGCATCAGGTGGACGTCCTCGCCGTGCGCGGTTCCACCGACCGCGCGACGGTGAAGGCGGCGGACAACGTCCACGTCATCAACATCGGTGGCATCGCCGCCGGTCTCCGCTGGGTGGCCGCGCAGGGGTACGACGGCGCATGCTTCGCCGGACAGATCAACCCGCTTTCCCTCTTCACGGCGCGCTTCGACGCCGAGACGAAGGGCTGGCTCGACTCGCTCTCCGTCAAGAACGCCCACACCGTCTATGGCAAGCTCGCCTACGAGTTCGAGGCCGCCGGCGTGAAGGTGTTCCCCGCCTCGTCGTTCATGGACGGACACCTGCCCGGCGTGGGCGCGCTCACCAACCGCGCGCTCACCGACCGCGAAGCGTCCGACGTGGCCCACGGCGCGGCCGTGATGCGCGACATGGGCCGTCACGACGTGGGCCAGACCGTGCTCGTGAAGGAGGGCATGGTGCTCGCCGTGGAGGCGTTCGAGGGCACGAACGCGGCGATCAAGCGCGGCGGCAAGCTCGGCGGCAAGGGCGCGGTGATCGTGAAGGGCGCGCGCGAAGGTCACGACATGCGCTTCGACATTCCCGTGGTGGGCCTCAAGACCCTCAAGGTGATGAAGTCCGCCGGAGTAACGGCACTTGCCTTCCAGGCGGGGCGTCTCGTCCTCCTCGACCGCGAGGCGGTCATCGCCTACGCCAACAAACACAACATCGCCCTCGTCGGCATCGAAACCGACCTCCCCCCTGCCCCTCTGCGGCCGTGATTTGTTTTTGCCCGTAATCTGTTTCTGGAAGTAAAAGGGGCCGAAATGCTGAAAATTTTCGTAGAATTTGCCGCTTACGGTGTTGCCGCGATTCTGGCGGCGGTGTGTATTTTTGTCTGGGCGTGGAAGTGGAGCGGTTGGTCATGGTCTGTTGTGTCGCGGCAGCTGCGGCGCTCGGTGCTCGCGGTGATGGTCGTACTGGCCGTCGTCGCCACCATTGAAGCGCAGAAACGTTCCGGGAACGAAGCGACAGGAGTGTCGCTTCCCCGAGAAGAGCCACCCGTCGGGGAAGCGGCACTCTTGCCGCTTCCCGCCACCAACACCCTCCACTTCTCCACCATCGCCGTACCCACGAGCGGTACAGTTACGCTCACGGCCGCATGGCCCGAGAACTTCCTCACAGCGGGCCAGACACTCGACATTCTGAGGAAAGAAGACCTCCGCGACGAGACGTGGATATGGCTCACGAACGGAGTTGTAGAGGCTGGCTCGACCAACATGACATGGACAATCGAGAACCAGTCTCCGTCCAACTCATTCTACAAGGCCGTCGTGCGCGAATCGCTCACGGATATGGACGACCCCGACGGCGACGGGTTACCGAACGTCTACGAACTCGCACATGGCATGAATCCGTGGCTGAACGACTACGCCCACGTACAAAAATTGACAGTTGGACCGAACGGCGAGTTTGGCGACATCTTTTCTGCGCTCGCGGAAAGCGAGGAGTATTCAATCATTGCTGTTACGTCTGGCACTTATCAAGTCAATGGTGGCGTCCAGATGCCTCCCCATCCCGTGATGGTTACGTGTGAAGACGGCTACGCAGTGTTCAGCGGCACGTCCCCAACGGCGATGTTCCTTCTCGGAAACGGACACGATAGCGGACATACGCTCTTCCGGAATCTGTACCTGAACCTGACCTCGACAAGCGGCATGCAGGCCGGGTTCTGGTGCGGAGGGGGTTTGCCATGGGAAACGCCAGGCGCGTCGGCCGTGTTTGAGAACGTTCACATCCGTGCGCCGAATCCCGGCGTTGAGTATTTGGGATGGCTGTTCTACGCCCCGTGTGACGCGCCCGCCGTGATCAGGGGGTGTTGCGTCAACGCTTCCGGTGCGGAATGGATTTATGCGGTTTTCGGTGACAACCCGCCACCGATTATGGTAGAATCATGCGCGTTCGTGAACTTCCCGACCCAAAGCGTCTATCAGAGCGCGGCCATCGGGCTGCGTTCCACGTATGCGAACGGCGCGATTACCTCCACGCCGCCCGTGACGGTGTCGCGCACACTGTTTGACGACTCCTTCACCAATGCTTGGCCATTGGTGCGTTTTGAGAACGCCAGTGACTTTCCCGTGACGATGACGGGCTGCATCTGCCCGTCCGAACCAATCGTGCCAGACTTCATGCCGGATGTCACCAATGACGTGCATGTTCTCATGTCGCAAGTCGCCTGGGCGGGATTCCCGCTCACAAATTCGCTCGCCGCAGCCCTTGGCATCGGCGCGTTCACGCCCCTTGCCGACGACCCGCTTGCCAACATGGACGGAGACAATCTTTCCGATTACAACGAGGTGTATACCCATGGTACGGATCCTTTCCTGGCGGACACAGACAACGACGGCACGGACGACGGCGACGAAATCCTTGACGGAACCGATCCGAGCAATCCTCATTCGTTTATTCAACGGCTGACAGTGACGGCAACGAACACGGAGTCGCTTGCCTATCCCGTCCGCGTGGCGTGGGGTTATTCGCCCACGGGCTGGGAGACGAACGGCGTTGCCGTATTCCCGCAGGGGTTCGGTACAAAAGCCTACACCAACGAGGCGTCGCAGGTCACGAGATACGCAAGGGCCTTTTGCGACTTCAATGACGATGGGGAATACGATGCGGGCAACGACATCCTGTTGGTGCGTGCCATCCCTAATGTCGGCACGGCGCGGATTGATTTTGCTTTTGGCGATGTGGACGGCGACGGCCTTTCCGACTACGACGAGATCTACACGCACGGAACCGACCCGCTCAGCCGCGACACGGACGGCGACGGGGTACACGATGGTGACGAGTTGTCCGAAGGGACGGACCCGACGAATCCCCATTCGTTCGCGCAGATCCAGTACGTCTCGGTGACGAATACCGCCTCACTGGCACATTCGGTTTACCTTGCTTGGGGCTATTCGGATACGGGCTGGGAGACGAACGGGCTTACCGCATTTTCCTCCGGGTTCGGCGATATGGTCTACACCAATGCCTCTTCACAGGGCGCGACGCACATCAAGGCATTCTGCGACCTTGACGACAACGGGGAATACGATGCCGACAACGACATTCTAATCGTGCGGTCGATTCTCGAGGGCAGAACGGCCCATGTCAGCTTCATATTCGGCGACGTCGACCACGACGGCGTGCCCGACGCACAGGAACGCTCGGAAGGAACAGATCCTTACGACGGACGAAACTTCCGATTGGCCGTCACGGTGAATCTCATGCTGTGCGGACCGAGTCAGTGGTTGACGAACTACGTAGCATGGGGCTATTCGTCTGTGGGCTGGGAGACGAATGGACTGGCGTCGTTTAATGGAACTAACCATCTGTTCGTGATTGATGAGGTTGTGTCAAATGGTTTTCTTTATGTTAAGGTGTTTCAAGACCTCAACACGAATGGCGTTTGCGATGTGGATGTTGATGCCATTTGCATCAAGCAACTGAAAGATGCGAATAACGGAAAGACCGTGATATTCAGGTTCGACGATGCCAACAATAACAACTTGCCTGACTGGTGGGAGGCGCAAGAAGGACTTGATGCCGAGGGCGTGGCTCGTCGCATGTATGATGATCCTGACGGCGACGATCTCATCAATCTACATGAATATTGGTGTAGAACGCATCCACTCGTGCCCGATGGTTCAAACTCCCTTTTGTCTGTGACGGCACGCGCAACAAATGATAGGCTTTATGGTACGAGTGCAACAAACTCACTGTGTCTCTTTGATAATTATTTTGTGAATGGATCAAATGGCGTTTTTCAAATCAATACAAACTTCTGGGCGAAGGATGTGGACTTTTCCGGTATCTGCGTGTGGAATTCGTCAGCCCAACACAATGAACGAGCGGGTGCTCTAATCAGCCCTCGGCATTTATTGATGGCAAATCACTGGTATCCGACTTCGACAAACGAAGTCTTGTATTTTAGAGGAAAGAGTGGATGCATCTATAGCAGGAAGCCTTTAAGGTGGCGTGGTGTTTCCGTACCAAATTCTGTTTCATCATATCCCGATACTGGTGTGGTCCTTCTAAATGAACCACTTGATACAAATGACATAAGCGTGATTTCCATTTTTTCAACGAACCTGTTATCAAAGGTTGGGAGTGGTTATGCTGTACCATTTATATATCTTAACCGAAAGAAAGAAGCACTTGTCAAGGAAATCAAATCGCTGACATCAGGTGCAGGTGATCCAAATTGGCATCACATTTCATTTATGAGGCCGCTTGTTACGGTACGTCAGTCATTCGTTACAGATGTTTGGGGAATTCCAGGGGATTCGTCAAGCCCATCTTTTGTATTGATCGATAATAAACTGGTTGTATTCGGCATGCATAGTCGCACAACAAGTGATTCCCCTGTTTTTCTTTCCACTCAACAGATACAACAGGCCATGGACATCCTTGCCCCAGGTTACGAACTTATAATTGAAGACCTGTCGGAATTCCCCGATATTCAATAGAAAGAAGTTGTAAAAATGTTTAGAGATATGTTATTCGCCATACTGGCTACTTTATCTTTAGTTTTGCATGCTGCCCCAGTCGAGTGGAACGGCTTTTACTACTATGACTGGGACGTATCTGAATCCTCAATGACGGCCGGCCAATACGGAGCGTGTGCATACATCCGTTGGTTTAATAGCCGTGACGCGACAGGGAACTTGATTTGGAAATCAGATGTTGGGGATTATATGGAGGTGTGTTGTGCCTGGATGCAAGTAGTGGCAGGCGATCTCATCGACGAGAACTTTGTACGTTCGCAAGACGGTTACTTCTATAGAAGAAATCTGTACGGAGAAGAGACGCTTCACAGCGATTATGACATTACATTTGCAGGAGAAGATGATGTTTTTCTGGGTGTGGCAGTTGCAAGAAACTACGACACACCACTAGATGTCCTCTACGGGTGGGTTCAATTCCATCGTGAGTCTGAGGGAACTGTGTCGTTCGTAACGTCGGCATTGGATCTCACCGGCAAGGGTGTTGTCGTTGGCCCCACCCCCGAGCCGTCGGGGGCGTTGTTGCTGCTCGTGGGCGGCGCGCTGCTTGCGCTGCGGCAGCGGGCTTTGGTATAATGTGGGCATGACAGCGCGTTACCCATCGTCCATCCGCGAGGAGGAACTGAAGAACAAGGTCGCCGCCGACAGGGACGGTGACGGGTTGCTTGACGTTGGGTTGGAGGGGATCAGGACGAATCAGCTTTCCCGTTCGGTCGGGACGGACACTCCGATAGAGGTTTCGATTGGCGACTATGATTACGACGGAGTCACCGACAGCGTCGAACTGGACGAGGGCACGGACCCGTTCAATGGGCGCAATTACTGCTTCAACCTGTCGCTGACGTACACGGACGTGTCCCAGACGACGAACGCGCTTACCTTTGCGGCCTCGTTCGGGACGAATCGCGTGTACGGTCCGTGCGTTGTGGAGGGGAACGTCTGGAGCAACGACTTCGGACACTGTTCTACGACAACAAAGGAGCAGATTTCAGTGGACGTGTGGGACGACATGAACCAGAACGGCGAATGGGACTCGGGCGAGACAAGCAACAAGTACGTGATCGCAGTCACCGGTCATAACATGGTGATGACGAATAAGTTGGCTTACAAGAACTTTGACCGCAATTACAACGAGTTGCCCGACTGGTGGGAGGCGCAGACGGGGCTTAGCAGTGTAACCAATGGTGGTGCTTATGTGGACACTGATGGAGACGGACTCATCAACCTCCACGAGTTCTGGGCCAACTGTAATCCGTTCGTACCCGACGGGTCAAATACGCTACTCTCTGTGGCATCGCGGATAATGGATGATTGTATGCGCGGTAAGTCGCCGTCAGGTACACTTCAGAAGTTTATCAATTATCAAGTCAATGGGGCTAATGGTGTATTTGTTATTAACACTAACTGTTGGGCGAATGGAATTGACACCTCATGCGTTAGCATGTGGAATAGTTCAACAGGGCAGTTTCGTGCTGGTGTGGCTATCAGTAGAAGGCATATCTTACTAGCTTTCCATTTTTCTTTAGGAGTAGGTACTCGGATATATTTCCACGAACAAAATGGTAACGTTCATACGAACACACTCGTGGCACGGTATCGGCTTGACGGTACGGATATTTTAATAGGGGCTTTGCGCGATGATTTGCCAAACACCATTACTCCTGCTTGTATTTTGCCTCCTGATTACAATAACTACATTGGCTTGGGGAAAGGATTACCTGTCCTTCGCTTTGACCAGTACGAGCAGTGTGTTGTATGTGAAATATCACAAAGCTTTCCTTTTGAGATGTCGTACAGTGATGGTAGTCGGGAACAGTCATTTGCGACAACGACACCTATGGTGGACATGCGGAAACCTTTCTATATCCACGCGCGCGGCGGAGACTCAGGGAATCCCACGTTTGTGATTGTCGGGAATGAAGTAGTACTCCTTGGTTGCCTTCATGGAGGGTATTATGATTCAGATGGTAATACGGTAAGGATTGTTAACAGCCCGTTTGTTACCTCCTATGCCGATGCTATACAGGCTGCTATGGACTTGTTGGCCCCAGGTTATTCTTTACGCTATCTTGATTGTTCGCCCTACCAGCAAATCGAGAGAAAGGAAGGTTTTTGACATGAGGCGCATGATGTTCATCGTACTTCTTACGGACATGTTATTTATAGGTGCAAGGGCTGCGCAAGTAGAGTGGGGTGTCGTTCATGTCGAGTATGACTATGCGTCGACAACTCAGGCGTGCTTGTTTGAACCCTTTTTACCGCTTTCGATACAACATGTAGGTACTGATTTACAAGTTTCTACAGGCGCAGAAAGGTATTTGGAATACGCAAATACTTTTGTACTTGCATGTTATGGTGACGTCATTACGGACAATTACATGGAAAGTAAAGGAGAGTGGTTTGCGTATGCTCGGTATAGCGATTTCAACAATGAACGGTCACATTCAGATTATTCAATCTTAGTTACGCCTAACGAGTCGGTTTTTCTTGCCTTTAGAAGTGAAACGATGTTTAATGAGGCTCCTATATTTGGATGGGTTGAACTAGGGCAGGATGCTTCTGGTAAATTGGTTGCCCTTCAGTCTGCATGGGATAAGAACGGCACGTCTATCATGGTTGGTGGAATCCCCGAACCATCATCCTCCATCCTGCTGCTCGTGGGTGGTGCGCTGCTTGCGTTGCGGAGGCGGACTTTGGTATAATGTAGGCATGACAGCGTGTTACCCATCGTCCATCCGCGAGGCGGAACTGAAGAACAAGGTCGCCGCCGCCCTCGGAATCGGCGCGTTCGCGCCGATTCACAGTGATTCGTTCGACGATACCGATCACGACATCTTGCTAGACTACGACGAAGTATATGATCATGGCATGGATCCAAGATGCGATGGATACGCTTGCACCTGGTTATTCGTTATCGTATTTAGACTGCTCGTCTTATGGTAGATTACAGGAGGCGCCGAGATGAAAATTCAACGAAACGATCTGGTGAAACGGATGCTTTTGGTAGCGTTGTCGAGCCTTGTTGTCTGCCTTGCCAATGCGGCAAATGTCATCTGGCGTGAAGGTTACGAAGGACAACGATTCGGATGGGCAGATTGGACAGGATGGGGAGGCCCTTCGGATGCTTGGGGGCTTGGAATCTCAGAAGTTGTTGGAGGAAGGTATTTTGAGGTTTATTTCTGGATGGAGACGCTTGTAGATGATGGAGGGGCTTCGGTTCGCATTCATGCGTCAGATTTCTTGGCCGACATCCCTTTTGATCCTAATTATACAGGTTTCGTTCCCGTAAACGTCATTCAGGCGGAGGCGGGCGGCATCATCAGCGCGGCGAATACGAATGGGCGTGACAATCGATATTTCTTTGCCAATGGTACCGATGTAGGCGACGAATTGCGACGCGATTACGATATCATAATTCCACTTGAAGGTGATCGGAGATTCTACTTCGGACTCAGCATAGAAATGGATCCCAATCGTCTATATGGTTGGGTGGAGGCACAGGCAAACGAGAACGGCGAACTTTCGTCTTTGGCCTATGCTATCGACCTTGACGGCGGGCCTATGATCGTGGGGGGCGGCCCGGCTATTCCCGAGCCGTCGGGGGCACTGCTGCTGCTCGTGGGCGGCGCGCTGCTTGCACTGCGGCGGCGGGCTTGATAAGTTAGATATGACGGATTACATACCTTTACAGTAATAGGGAGATGACGGTGAAACGATTCTTCAAATACCTTGTGTTATGTGTTGTGGCGGGAAGTCAATCCGCATTCTCCGCGAATGTGCTGTGGAATCAGTTTAACTCCACTAATTGGAGTGGTGATTCCTACAAGTGGAATGGTTCTGATTATGTTCCTGCCGGAAGTGCGGGGGGAATCGGCATTTGGTATTATGAGACACAAGGCGTGATGCCGGCTAGCCCTGAGTTGGCGTTTATATTCTACCCAATGGTCTATGGTGCCAGAATAGAGTTATATCCTGATGGAATTAACCTTGCGTCACGGACAAGGTGGTTACTGGGGGAAGCGGGAGATAGAGTGTCGGAAGAAATGTTCCAAGGTACAGGGCCGTACCTTTTCGATCCAGCAGGAAATGGTAATGCGTTTGAAATGGAAATGTCAATATTGGATACAGTGTTTATTGCCTTTGAAGCTGGAGAATCACCGGGTGAGCTGGTATATGGATGGATTGCCATGTCCTACAATGGCGACTCATTGGTTTTAACCGGTTCCGCATGGGATGCCGATGGCGGGCCGATGATTGTGGGTGGCGGATCGGCTCTGATCCCAGAGCCGTCGGCGGCGGTGCTACTGCTCGTGGGCGGCGCGCTGCTTGCACTGCGACGGCGGGCTTTGGTATAATGTGGGCATGACAGCGCGTTATCCATCATCCATCCGCGAGGAGGAACTGAAGAACAAGGTCGCCGCCGACTTCTTCGGCGCGTTCGACTGCACCCGCATCATCGGCAACGTGGATTTCTGCGTGGCGGCGAAGCGGAGCGCGCGTCCCGAGTCCCTCTATTGGGCCGAGGCGAAGAATCATCCGACCGATGTCCACCAGATGCTGGCCCAGCTGATCCTTACGATCGGCAGGGCGGCCAGCCCTCTGGCCGCTGCGGCGGGCGCGGGGCGACAACCCTACCATGCGGACGAACCTCCCAAGTTCGCCGGATGCTTCGACAACGAGAAGATCGCCTTCGTCGAGTACCACCACATCCTCCCCGTCTTCAACCTCAACGACTTCAACTGGACGCAGACGCCCTCCGCCGTGGACGGAAAGACCGTCGAGACCGTCCGCGGCGTCGTCCCCTCTGACAAGATCGTCGTGTTCCGCTTCGGCGCGGACGATGCGGAGATCAAGGCGTTCATCCGCCACAACTTCACGTCCGGCGAAGGCCCCGCACTCGCCACCCCCATCGACCGCAACAACTTCACCTTCATCTACCAGAAGTGGCGCGCCGAGGTGATGCCGCACATCGACGCTCCGTGGGACGTCCTCAAAAAGAAGTACGCCCTCTACGACCGAGACTTCTTCCTCGCCGAGATGAACGTGGACGACAACGGCACGCCCGAGGTCGTGGACGACCGCCCCGCCGAGGACTTCTACATCACCTTCGACGTAAACGACAAGAAGCCGTATTGCATCCATCGCAAGAACGAGGACGAGTTTGACATCAGCATGTCTTTCGGCTTTAAACCCGACGGACTCTCCGCCTACGCCTCCTTCTGGCGGCGGTACAAGCGCCCGCCCAAGCGCGAATACTGGGACTTCATCGTCTCTCGCCTCGACCTGCTCGTTCCGCAGGACGTGCGCGAGCGCAAGGGATCTTTCTTCACGCCAGCCATCTGGGTTGAGAAGTCGCAGCAGTACATCGCCGCCGTGCTTGGTGAGAACTGGCAGGACGAATACTATGTGTGGGACTGTGCGGGCGGTACGGGCAACCTCGAGGTCGGTCTCACGAACAAGTACCGCGTCTGGGTCTCGACCCTCGACCAGCAGGATGTGGATGTGGTCAAGGAACGGGTAAGGAATGGTGCGAACCTCCTCGAAAGCCATGTGTTTCGCTTCGACTTCCTCAACGATCCCTTTGACAAGCTGCCGCAGGGTCTAAAAGACATCATCGACGATCCGGAAAAGCGCAAACGCCTCGTCATCTACATTAACCCGCCGTACGCTGAGGCGGGGGATGTCCGCCAGCGTTCTGGCACAGGAAAAAACAAAAATGATGTCTCGGTCGTCCATGTCACGTACGACCGTTACTTGGAGAAGATCGGTATTGCCGGTCGCGAACTTTTTGCGCAGTTTTTCATGCGCATCCATGATGAGATTCCTGGGTGCGTCCTTGCCGAGTTCTCGAAGCTGAAGCACCTTCAATCTCCCAACTTCAAGGCGTTTCGACAAGCGTTTCGCGGTACGCTCGAAAAGTGTTTCATCGTTCCCGCAGATACTTTCGACAATGTGAAGGGCGACTTCCCCATCGGCTTCTTCGTGTGGCGGCTGGGAGATCTTGCTTTCGATAAAGGGAGGATAGGAGATTGGAAGATTGGGAGAGATTTTACGCAAACTCCAAAACTCCAAGGCTCCCAATCTCCCAGCAGCGAAAGCAATTCAACAAATGGCGTGTTCACATCAACCGTGGCTGACGTGTATGATCGCAAGGGCGAGTTCATCTGCACGAAGACAATTCTCGCATATGACGATGTGGCCAATATCGGAAAATGGGTAAACTCTTTTCGCCATGACAACGATGTGCACCTTGGTTTCATGAGCAACGGACGCAACGATTTCCAAAATACAAATCTCGTCTATTTCATTAATGACAGAAATCAATTGTCTACACCGCGAGGTTGGTGGATGACTCCACCGAACCTGATTCCAATGTGCATTTTTGTTGCCGTGCGGCATAGTGTAAAGGCAACTTGGTTGAATGACCGCGACACCTTTCTTTATCCAAATGACGGATGGCAGAATGATCTCGGATTTCAGTCAGATTGCCTTGTGTATACGCTCTTTTCTGACTTTAACGTTATCAAGTCCAAGTATGGCATCAACCATTGGATCCCGTTCACGGAGGAAGAGGTGGGGGCGAAGGATTGCTTCGCGAGCCACTTCATGAGCGACTGGCTGGCGGGTCGCGGGGCGGCGGCGCGCACGGGGTGCGCGCCCTACCAGGGAGACTTGTTCGCGGCAACGGGTGAGACGCCCGTTGACCTTGTGAACGGGCAAGATGCCCGTTCTCCCAGTTGTGAAGCGGCGAGAGCGCCGCTTCCCCGACGGGCGCACTTCGTGGAAGCGACACTGTCGCTTCCCGCGCGGGCGGTGATGGACGCCGGGCGGGAGCTGTGGCGGTACTACCACGCGCAGCCGGGCGCGAATCCGAACGCCTCCTACTACGACATTCGTCTGCATTTCCAGGGCGTGAAGCGTACCGCATCCGGCAAGGAGCAGATGAACGCCACCTCCGCCGACGAAACCTACAACAAACTTCTTGCCGCCCTGCGCGCCGCCCACAAGGCCCTTGCCGCGCAGATCGCCCCGAAGGTGTACGAGTATGGGTTTCTGAAGCGTTAGGTTCCCGAAACGGTTTGTGGTGTGTTTGCGGTGAACGGCTTGGTTTGCTATACTTTGCGTCGCAAGGAGACATCGGTTCTTTCATGGTAGAGGAAAAGAAGATCAAGTTCCCCACTACGGAGACGTATGACTTCCCGAACCTGATACTCGGGGACAAGGGCAAGTACGTGGACAAGTACGGAAATCACTATCGGCATTATGGGTACATAAGCGAAACGAATCGCGTTTCAATGCAACGTTGTAACATAAGAGGTGCTACTGTTGATGGTAATTCTGGTTGCCCCGTGTTCCTAGTGGTTGATGACAAGTTGGTGTTACTCTTCTCAAAGCATCTTGGATACCAAGGCGTAGAAACCTGGTCTCCGTTCTGGGGACCATCCCCATCATTTCATCTTGATGCCATACAGAACAAGATCAATGAATGGGAAGGTGGCAATGCATCCCTGTATCAGATTGTGCCGTTTGATCTGAGTTCGTTTGATGGGTTAACAAATCAATAATGAGGATGGGCACACCATGAGAAAGGTTATTGTTATTTTTGTGTTTTTGTTGTGTGGTGTAGCGGACGCTGTGCCATCAAGATGGAATGGCATTGGATTGTTTAATGGAGATTGGTATTCAAATGGTTCGCGCGAATTTCACTTTGGAACTGATATTTATGGTGAGCATGGAGAATATGCATGGATGCATTCGTTTATTTATGGATATAGGGGAGGCGACGGCCTTTTCCTGAAACATTTTGATTTTTCTAAAGAGTCCATGGAGCCAACGTTCAACTGGTGGGCTTTAGCCATGTATGGGGATGTTGTAAGCGAGGCTACGTTTGATTTGCTTACACATGTTGAGGATTTTTACAATACTGATCCAAATGAACCTTACATTGGCGGCACTTTGGTAGAGAATCCAAGTGATTTCTACATGGCGTTCAAAGTTAGTGAAGTGCTTTTAGAAAACCACGACTATGTCGCGGGTCAGACTTGGTACGGTTGGGTTCATGTTTCCATCGACGACAACTTGACCATGACACTGCTGAGTGAGGGCATCAACCTCACCGGCGGTGTGGTGACGGTCGGGGCCACGGCCACCCCTGAGCCGTCGTCGGCGCTGTTGCTGCTTGTGGGCGGCGCGCTGCTGGCATTAAGACGGAGGAGAACGAATCCCCGAATATGAACCTAAGTCAATGCTCAAAAGTAAATTGGATACTAAATGACAGTCTTACGCAGAGGCTTATAGGTATAAAGAGCTCCCAATTCCCAATTCCCAATTTCCAATTTCCAATTTCCAATTCCCAATTCCCAATTCCCAATTCCCCCAATTGTAATACACTTTGCGACCTTTGCGTTCTTTGCGGCTAAAAACTGAAATTCAACTTCGATTTATGTTTATTTCTCATACTTTGTCTTTGAACTGCTTTCCTGTTTGTTATGACCTATAGAGCCCCGATTTCTGACACCTAGGTGTCACACCCTCTGACACCTAGGTGTCACAACCCCTGACACCTAGGTGTCACAACCCCTGACACCTAGGTGTCATAACCTCTGGCACCTAACAGGGAGAACTGGAGCTGGGACGTATGGCTTCTCGAGCCTGATACTCGGTGGCAAGGTCCCTCTCCTGGCTCAACCACCTGAAGGACCGTACGATGGATCCGCGCTTCGCGACGCTCCTCGGCTACACGCCGGTCGGTGGACACGCCGGTCGGTGGCTTGACGGCGATCCGCCGGTGTTCTACGTGGGCGTCAACTACGATACCCGCCCAGCGCGGTATCGACGATTCGCCGGGCGCATCTGCGTAATTCACCGCCGAGACTTCTGATAATTGGAAACAACTATTTAAAACAACTTGCCTTTGGCGCGCGGGCTAACTCGCCCGCGCCCATTTGCCGATCCTCGCGCTACCAAAATCCAGAATGTTCAAGGTGCGCCCGCAGGATAATGTTGTTCTTGAAAGTTGTCATGGTTGTCTCCAAATCCCAATACGCATGGGTGAAAAACGCAGATGCGCCCCGATTCGCTCATGGAGCCATTCTCGCATTGATTTTGGGGTAAAATTTTGGTAAAATACTCGCCTCTCTACGGAATAGAAGGAACATGGAGATGGAAAACGGCAAGACGGACGACCGCAGGGTTGTCAACACCGTGCAGGGCCTGAAAGAGGACTTTGCATGGCATTTGCGCTATACACTGGCGAAATACGACGGAAAATCCACGCCTCGTGACCAGTACACGGCGTTCGCCTACGCGGTGCGCGACCGGCTCGTGGAGCGCTGGATGGAGACGCAGGAACGCTACCACCGCCAGAACGAGCGGCGCGTCTACTACCTTTCGCTTGAATTCCTCATCGGGCGTCTACTCGGCAACAACGTGATCAACCTCAAGCTCGACCGCGAGTGCACGGAGGCGTTGAAGGAGTACGGCATCAACTGGAACTCGTTGCGCGACTTCGAGGTGGACGCCGGCCTTGGCAACGGCGGCCTCGGGCGGCTTGCGGCGTGCTTCCTCGACTCGATGTCCACCCTCGACCTCGCCGGCATGGGCTACGGCCTTCGGTACGACTACGGCATCTTCCGCCAGCGCATCGTGGACGGACAGCAGGTTGAGGAGCCGGACCACTGGCTCAAGGACGGCTATCCGTGGGAGTTCGCGCGTCCCGAGTACGCGCAGATCGTCCAGTTCGGCGGCCGCGTGGAGTACGTGGAGGACGGCGGGAAGCCGAAATGGGTGTGGAAGGGCGCCGAGCAGGTGCAGGGCATTCCCTACGACCTGCCCGTCGTCGGCTACAAAAACGCCGTGAACACCCTCCGCCTCTGGAGCGCGAAGGCGGTGGACGAGTTCGACCTCGCGGACTTCAACAAGGGGTCATACGTGGAGGCAGTCGAGACGAAGGTGCTCGCCGAGAACCTCACGAAGGTCCTCTACCCGAACGACAACACGACGGCCGGCAAGGAGCTGCGCCTCCGCCAGCAGTACTTCTTCACGCGCTGCTCGCTCGCGGACATCCTGCGCCGTTTCGTGGAAGACAACGGCTCCTCCGACTGGTCGAAGCTCCCCGACAAGGCGTTCATCCACTTGAACGAGACGCATCCCGCGCTCGTCATCCCCGAGCTCATGCGCGTGTTGGTGGACGAGGAGGGCGTGGAGTGGGATCAGGCCTGGGACATCACGTGCCGCACGACCGGCTACACGAACCACACGATCCTCCCGGAGGCGCTCGAGAAGTGGCCCGTCCCGATGATGGAGCGTCTGCTGCCCCGCCATCTCCAGATCATTTACGAGATCAACGGACGCTTCCTGCGTCAGATTTCCGCGCTGTTCCCCGGAGACCAGGACCGCCTTTCGCGCATGAGCCTCATCGACGAGGGGGGCGAGCGCTACGTGCGCATGGCCAACCTCGCCATCATCGGCTCCTCCAGCGTTAACGGCGTCGCGCAGCTCCACTCGCAGATTCTCAAGGAATCCCTCTTCAAGGACTTCTACGAGCTCCTGCCCGAACAC
Organism: uncultured bacterium; assembly: GCA_902779075.1. The sequence goes on from CACZAK010000024.1 coordinate 16,964, forward strand.
TTCCACAACGTGACTAACGGCATAACGCCGCGTCGCTGGCTCCTCAAGGCCAACCCGGCGCTCGCACAGCTCATCACGGAGAAGATCGGCGACGGCTGGATCACGCGCCTCGACGAGCTGAAGCAGCTTGAGGCTTACGCGCAGGATTCCTCGTTCCTAGACTGTCTCGCGCGGATCAAGCTCTCGAACAAGCGCGTCCTCTCCAACTACGTGGCGCACACTGTGGGCGCGAAGCTCGACCCCGCCGCGATCTTTGACGTGCAGGTGAAGCGCCTCCACGAGTACAAGCGCCAGCTCCTGCTCGCGCTCTACATCATCATCTTCTACAACCGCCTCATCAACGACCCGTCCTACGACCCCGTGCCGCGCGCGTTCATCTTCGCTGCAAAGGCCGCGCCGGGCTACTACATGGCGAAGCTGATCATCCGCCTCATCCACGGCATAGCAGGCGTCGTGAACGGCAACCCCCGCACGCGCGGCAAGCTCACCGTCGCCTTCCTGCCGGACTACCGCGTGTCGCTCGCCGAGAAGATCATGCCCGCCGCCGAACTGAGCGAGCAGATTTCGCTCGCCGGCACGGAGGCAAGCGGCACCGGCAACATGAAGTTCATGATCAACGGCGCGCTCACGCTCGGCACGTACGACGGCGCGAACGTGGAGATCAACGAGGAAGTCGGGGACGACAACATGTTCCTCTTCGGACTCCGCACCGAGGATGTCGCCCGGCTCCGTCCGTCCTACAACTCGCGCGATACGTACCGCTCCGACCCGGAGATCCGCCTGGCGCTGGACATGATCCGCCGCAATGCGTTCTCCGTGCTCCAGCCGGGCCTCTTCGACCCGATCATCCGCGCGCTCCTGGACTACAACGACTACTACATGCTCCTCGCCGACCTGCGCAGCTACTGCGAGGCGCAGGACCGCGTGGACGCGACGTACCGCGACCAGGCCAAGTGGAACGCGATGTCGCTCGTCAACATCGCCCGCTCCGGCCGCTTCTCTAGCGACCGTGCCGTGTTGGAGTACGCGCGCGACATCTGGCACGTCGAGCCCGTGAATTTCGGGAGCTGAACCAACTAACGTTAACAAGGCAAAAGGGTAACCAAAATGAAGAAACTGCTGCTCTGTATGGTGATGGCCGCATGCGCGGCGCATGCCGCGAAGGTTTCGTCCGTTTCCGTGAAGCTGGCGGACGGCGGCGAGGACGCAGGCGACGTGCTCGCCCGCTGCATGGTAAAGGCCGGCGACGAGTACGACCCGCAGCAATGCGCGCGGGACGTGCGCACGTTGCGCGATACCAACGAGTTCGAGGACATCACCGTCAAGGCCGACCAGGCCGCAGACGGCGTGTCGGTAACCTACGTCGTGACGCGGAAGAAGCGTTTCCAGGGTCCGCTCAACGTGAAAGGCAACGACTACTGGGGCGTTGGCAAGATCACCAACCTCTCCGAGCTGCGCGACGGTTATCCGTACGGCGAGGCCGAGATTGCCGCCGCCGCCGGACGCATCCGCGACGCATACCTTCGGAAGTTCTTCCCAGACGTTCGCGTGACGCCCCGCGTCGAGCCCGTGGAAGGTTCCCCGAATGCCTTCAAGGTCACGATGGAGATTGAGGAGGGGCCGCGCGTCAAGATGCGCAAGTTCACGTACAAGGGCATTGAGGGCGTCGAGGAGGGCGAGCTTAACGAGAGCATAGAGCAGTACCCCTGGTGGAACCCGATTGGCTGGTTCATCGACACGCCCGCAACGCCCCAGGAACTCGCCGAGGCGCGCGACAAGATCGCCGACCACTACCGCAACCTCGGCTATCTCGACGTCTCGGTCTCGCTCCCCGAGGCCGTCCCCGTGGAGGGCGTCTCCAACAAGATCGACCGCGTGTTTACGATCGTCGAGGGCACCCGCTACAAGGTGGGGAACATGTCCGTCACCGGCGTGAAGCAGTATCCTGCGGATGCCGTTCTAGGTGCCGTGAAGGACCTCAAGACCGGCGACATCGCGAGTGCCAAGGCCCTGTCCGACGCGGCGCACGCGATTGAGGTGTACTGCGGGTCGGGCGAGAAGGCGCTTGCGGATACGCACGTCACCGTGCGCCGGATTCCCACGGAAGAATATGGCGACACCGTGGACCTCGTGTTCGCCGTCGAGGAGGGCGTGCCCGTGATCATCCGCAATGTGCTCATTCGCGGCAATGACTACACCAAAGACAAGGTGATCCGCCGCGAGATCGGCCTTTCGCCGGGCGATCCCATGCTGGCGAATCTCGCCGAGCGCTCAAAGCACCGTCTTGAAAATCTGCACTACTTCAAGCGCGTGCAGTACTCTCTCGAGAAGGTGGAGGGAGGAGAATCCAAGAACGGCGCCCCGGAGGAGCGCGACCTCGTGTTCGAGGTGGAGGAGCAGACCACTGGTGGCTTCATGGTCGGCATCGGCGCCGGTTCCGAAGATTCGGTGTTCGGCCAGATCGAAATCCATGAAAACAACTTCGATCTCTTCAATCCCTGGCGTTTCCGCGGCGGCGGGCAGAAGGGCCGCATCCTCGTGCAGGCCGGCCCGCGCATCCAGACCTACGAGGCATCGGTAACCGAGCCATGGCTGTTTAACCGTCACCTCGAGCTTACCGTTACGGGCTACCGCCGCCAGCGCTGGTTCGACGACTACGACGTGATCCGCAGCGGCGTTGAGGCCTCACTCAGCTATCCCGTCCAGTTCTGGCCCGGCTGGAAGCCGTTCGGACGCTTCGGCGTGTCCATCGCGGCCGAGTTCGTCCAGATGGAGGACGTCGAGAAGGACCTGCTCTACGAGCATCCGCACGACGACGAGCCGCGCCGTCTCCTGCGCGAGCAGGAGGACAAGTACGGCGACAGCTGGGAAATCCCGTTTGTCGTCTTCTGGCGCAACGACACGCGCGACGAATTCCTCTTCCCGAAGAAGGGCTACCTCTTCAACGTCCACGGCGACATCGTGGGCGGCGACAACTCGTACTGGCGCACGGGTTTCCGCTACCGCCATTACTTGACGGTCATAAAGAAGTGGGGGCACGTGCTCCAGTGGGGGCTCCGCGGAGAGACGCTCGACGACTTCAGCGGCGGCCTGCCGATCTACGACAAGCTCTTCCTCGGCGGCTCGCGCTCCATCCGCGGCGTCGACTTCCGCGAAATCGCCCCGCGCGTCTACTCCCGCGAGAACAAGCGCGGACACTACGTCCCGTGGGGCGGCCAGACGAGCTGGTGCGCCACGATGGAGTACTCCGTGCCCGTCGTGAAGATGATCCGCATCGCCGCGTTCACCGACCTCGGCAGCGTAGGGGAAGACGAGTTCGACCTCGACACCGACTGGTTCTGCTGGTCTGTGGGCCTTGGCCTGCGCCTCGACCTCCCGCAGTTCCCGATCCGCCTCGACTTCGCCGTGCCTGTCGTCGATCCGGACGAGGACGTTGACGAAAAGGTGTTCTCGTTCACGATCGGGTATGATTTCTAAAGTGTAAAAGTTGAAAGTGTAAAGTGTAAAAAGTAAAAATGAAAATCCCGGATGTCGGCTGTCGAATGCCGAATGTCAAGGGAAGTGATAAAGGAAAATTAAAATGAAGAAGATCATGATGCTGGCGGCGATGGCCGCGATGATGACGGCGGTTGCCGAGATGAAGGTTGGTACGGTGAACATGGTGGACCTCGTGCGGCTCCACCCCGACCATGAGAAAAACCGCACGCTCGTGAAGACGACAGACAGCGACTACAAGGCAAAGCTGGATGCGAAGCAGGACGAGTTGAAGGAGATCGCCGAGGAGGGCAAGAAGGCTCAGGGAGACCTCCAGAACCCGATGCTCTCCACTTCCGCGCGTGCAGAGGCCCAGAAGAAACTAGAGGGCATTCAGCAGCGTTTTCTCACTGGTCAGCAGGAAATGCGCCAGATGGCATCGCGTTTCCAGGGTGATCTGAGCGATCTGGAGTCGCGTCTCATCAAGCTTGAGACCGATGACATCCGCGCGAAGATCAGTGCCTACGCGAAGAAGCACGGCTATGATTTCATCGCCGACGGCACCATTCTCGCGTTCGCAAAGGAATCATACGACGTCACGGACGATATTCTCAAGTCCATGGGCGTTGATCCCGCTAAGCGGAAAGAAAAGGCGAAGAAAGCCGATGCGGGCAAGTGACCTAGCCGCGCGGATCGGCGGCGTCCTCGAAGGGGACGACGTGGAGATCACCGCCTGCGCGGGCCTCGAGGAGGCCCGTCCGGGCGATCTTTCTTTCTGCAAGGACGCGAAACACGTCCCGCTCGTGCAGGCCACGAGGGCTTCCGCGATTCTCCTGCCGCCGGACTGGACGCACGGCGCGCCGTGCGCGATCATCCGCGTGACGGACCCGAACCACGCCTGCATGGCCGCCGCCGAGCTCTTCGCCCCGCCCGCACCGGTGCGCGCGCCCGGCGTCCACCCGACGGCCATCATTGATCCGTCGGCACGCCTCGGGGTGAACGTCCATGTGGGCGCGTACACGATCATAGAGAAGGGCACGGAGATCGGCGACAACTGCGTGATCGAGGCGCAGGTGTTCATCGGCGAGAACTGCTCCGTCGGCGCCGGATCGCATTTCTACCCGCAGGTCACGTTGCGCGAAGGCACGAAAGTCGGCAAGGGCGTGATCCTGCACTGCGGCGTGCGCCTCGGCGGCGATGGCTACGGCTACAACACCACGATGGAGAACGGTCTTCCGAAGATCGAGAAGATACCGCAGCTCGGCATCGTGGAGCTTGGCGACGGCGTGGAGATCGGATCGAACACCACGATTGACCGCGCGCGCATCGGCCGCACCTACATCGGGCCGATGACGAAGATCGACAACCTGGTGCAGATCGGGCACAACGTGAAGGTGGCGGGCTATTCCGGCATCATCGCCCAGGCCGGCGTGGCCGGCTCCACGCAGATCGGCACGGGATGTCTCATTTGGGCTCAGGCCGGCATTTCCGGGCACATCAAGATCGCGGACGGCGTGCAGGTGGGCCCGCAGGCGGGCGTGCCGCAGTCGCTCGACGGCAGCGAGAAGTACGTAGTGGGCACTCCCGCCACGTCGCTCAAGAACGTGGCCGCCATCACCCTCGCGCCGAAGATGATAATGAAGCTCCGTCAGGACGTCAAGGCCCTCAAGCAGGACGTTGCCAAACTTTCCGGCACGACAGGACCTGCATGAAACCAGTCGTCGTCATACCGACCTACAACGAACGCGAGAACGTGGAGGCCATGGCCGCCGCAGTTCTTGCCGAGTTGCCGTCCGAGGGGCAGCTGCTGTTCCTCGACGACAACTCTCCGGACGGTACGGGCGCGGTGATCGACTCAATCTGTGTACGGGAAAGCCGCGTCCACGTGATGCACCGCGAGAAAAAGGAAGGTCTTGGCCGCGCCTACGTGGCCGGATTCGCCGAGGCCCTGCGGATGGGGGCCACGCACGTCATAGAGATGGACTGCGACTTCTCGCACGACCCGAAGGATGTTCCGCGCTTGCTTGCGGCGGTCGCGGGGCGACCGCCCTACCAGGAGGGCGGAGCGGACGTCGCGATCGGCTCGCGCTACGTGAAGGGCGGCAAGTGTGTGGGCTGGCCTTTCCGCCGCTGGCTCATTTCGCGCGCGGGCGGCATCTTCATCCGTTTCATGCTTGGCGTTCCGGTAAAGGACCCCACGGGCGGGTTCAAGTGTTTCACGCGCCGCGCGCTTGAGTCGCTGGGCGACTTCTCGACGATCAAGTCCTTCGGCTACTCGTTCCAGATGGAAATGAACTACCGCATGTGGCAGGCTGGACTGAAGCTCGTTGAAGTTCCAATCACATTTTCCGAGCGCCGCGCTGGCGCATCGAAGATATCTGGTTCCATAGCTATTGAATCCCTCAAGATGGTTTTCAAGCTGAAGTTCAGCTGACCCATGCCTTTTTGGGCAATGGGGCCCAAAAATTAAATTGAAATTTTTCAATTTTACCCCTTGCGGACAGTAACGAATTATGGCATAATAAGTCGTCTAGCCAGTTTAGAGGTGTGAAGACGTTCTGCGGCGGGTGTTCAGACCGCGTGGTTTGAGCTGTGGAAGCCTCGAAAAACGGGTTGGGCAAATTCTTCAACAGAGGAATTTTGTTTTAGTTAAAGGGAACTCACATGATGACGACGAATAGATTGACGAGATTCATACTCGCCTTGACGATGATGGTTGTAGCGCCCATACTGTGGGCAGTGGAGGTTACGCCGGAACAGGCGCGAACCGCCGCAAGGAACTGGATCGGGAAGAGTCCGACGCGGATGACGGCAAAGTTCGCGTCATCTGGTGTGTATGATGTGCAGACATCGAAGAACGCAACAGGTCGTGCGCTGTACCATGTGGTGAGGCTGTCTGACGGTGGTTACGTCGTGACGTCGGGTGACACGGAGCTTCCACCAGTCATCGCGTTCTCGGATTCTGGTACGCTTGACCTTGACGACACCGGCAATCCACTGATCGCTTTGCTTGAGCGTGATATGGGGCATCGGATTGGACTGGTTGATGGTACGGCGGCCTCGCCCGGCTTGAAGGCGAGGGCTGGCAGGGTGCCTTCGGAATTTGAGACGGAGTGGGCGGACTTGACTGGGGGACAAGGGGGGGCATTTAAGTGCGGCGCAGACGGTAAGCCTGTTGCATCTAAAACAAGTCTGAGCAGTCTTTCCGATGTCCGCGTCTCGCCGTTGGTGCAGTCCAAGTGGGGGCAGAGTACATGGAATGGTTACAACACGTTCAACTACTACACGCCAAACAATTACGTCTGCGGGTGCGTGGCGACGGCATTCGCACAGATCATGCGCTACTGGCAGCAACCAACCTCAAGCGTGACGGCGCGGTCGTACTACTGCAAGGTTGATGGGACAAGCAGCTTACGGACGATGAAAGGTGGAACCTACAGCTGGTCGGACATGCCGCTGACTTCCAGCTCCTGCACCTCATCAACCCAGAGGATGGCCATCGGTAAACTTCTTTACGATCTGGGCGTGGCCAGCCAGATGAAATGGAAATCGGGTCTTTCCGGCACTATGGGGTTCGCTGGGTCGCAGGCACTGAAGAATGCGTTCGGTTACGCTTCCTCTCAAGCGTATTTCGATGTTAGGGGTTTCGGGCTTGAGTCCGCACTCGCCTCGCAAACCGCCTTTAGAGACGCGATACTTGCCAGCCTTGACGCCGGCATGCCCTGCGCCGTCGGGGTGGCCGGTGATGAGGGGGGCCATGAGATGGTGCTTGATGGCTACGGTTTCAGCGGCTCGGTCATCTTTTCCCATCTCAACTGTGGCTGGAGCGGTAACGAGGACATGTGGTACAACTTTTTCGGAGAGAATGTTACATCCTATTCGTTCTCCTACATGGACGAGTTGGGCTACAACATCCACCCGACCGTGAGCGGAGACGTGCTTTCTGGGCGTGTCCTTAACTCTTCAGGTAGCGCCGTCGCTGGTGCTACGGTTATGCTGAGCGGTACTGGCACTTCAAAAACGACGACGACCGATGACAAGGGCATTTACGCCTTTCGTATCACGTCCGCTGGATCCTACACGGTTTCAGCTACCTACGGGTCACTGTCCGGTTCGACGACGGCGACGGTGACCGCCATGAGCGTTTCAACTACTGCAACGTTGGACAGCAACTGCAGCTACAGTGATAGCGCAAGCAATGGTACGCTCGGCAACAAGTGGGGAGTTAACCTGACACTCGACGATCCGGAGCCGCGACCGGTGAATGATGATTTCGCCAATGCGGCAACCATAAGTGGCGCGAGTGGCAGTGTTTCGGGGACAACCGTCGGTGCGACAACTCAGTATGGCGAACCGCTTCCTAATTATAAGGCTGCTGCGACCAATACCATCTGGTGGGTATGGACGGCACCTGGAAGTGGCGATGTGACATTCTCAACGACCAACACTCCGGCTTTCAGTACATCAAGTGATGGGTATGCTGATACGGTGATGGGCGTGTACACGGGTTCTTCCGTAAATAGCCTTACGATCATCAAAGAGGATGATGACGGCGGACGGAACCGGACAAGCATCTGTTCGTTCTCTGCAACGGCCGGAACCCGTTACTACATCGCGGTTTCAGGGTACGGCATCAATCAGGGCACTGTCAAGCTGAATTGGCTACTACTTGCAGCGGAAATCCTGCCAGATTTATCCTTCTCCTATACGCCTACGGGATGGAGCGATCCAATGGTTGTTTCAGCATCATCGGCAAATTCAACAAACTGTACGGTAGCAACTTTCGGGACAACGGACAACCTTTATGTCAGTAGAGCTGTTGTTTGCCGTAATGCAGATGTAAACACTACTTTTTATACGAGACTTCTTGTTGATGGTGTGGAAAAAGTGAGTTGGATGCAGGCGTCGCTTCAACAGGATTATTACAACAAGGCAACCTCGTATTCTATCGGCACACTCGCTGCGGGGACGCACACAATCAAAGTCGAAACTGACTGCACTGGTGCAGTTGCCGAATCCGATGAAAGTAACAACACCTACACGAAAACGATAACGGTAAAATCTGACGAATCTTCGGGAACCTACACGATCAAGTTCAACAAGTACGATGGCACGGGGACGACCGCGACGCGAACATTCAACTATGGGAACAAAGAAAGGCTTCCGTCAATAAAGAACGGGCTGAAATGGGAACGATCCGGCTTCGTCTTCAAGGGCTGGGCCACAAGTATGGCAAACGCAAACGCCGGAAAGATATGGAAGGGTGACTGGGCCTATGTGCAGACCGCCGCCCAACCGGGCAAGACATTGAACGTCTATGCCATTTGGGTTCCCGTCTCAGGCTATTACGTGATCAAATTCAACAAGAATGACGGATCGGGTGCGTGGCGGACTGTGGCGTTTCCTTACGGCACGTCTAAGGTGCTTCCTTCCTGCGGGAAAGGTTTGGGTTGGAAGCGGAATGGATTTGCATTCGTCGGTTGGGCTATCAGCACGGCCAAAGCCGCCGATCCCAAGGCGGGGAACATCTGGAATGTGGATCAGGCGACCGTCAAAACGGCAGTGCAGTCAGGAGGGACGTTGAATGTCTATGCCGCATGGATGAAAGGCTATACCATCCGCTTCCACAAAAACGATGGAACGGATGCCATCAAGGCGCAGGGGTTTGCCTATAACAATGAGGAGCGACTCCCTGCAATCAAGAATGGCCTCAATTGGGCGCGGTCGGGGTATGTCTTCAACGGATGGGCGACAAGTAAGGCAAACGCCGATGCCGGAAAGGTCTGGAAGAAGGATTGGGCGATTGTCAAAACGGCGGCTGCTGTTGGTGCAACGCTGAATGTCTATGCGATTTGGGGCGAGGGCACGACAGGGCCGGCAAACGACAACTTCGCTAATGCGACGGTGATATCCGGTTCGTCTGGAACCGTCTCGGGATCCAATGTTGGTGCTACGGCTCAGTCCGGCGAGCCCTTGTTGCAGACCTACAGTTACGCAAACAACACTGTTTGGTGGGCATGGACGGCTCCAGCAAGTGGAACGGTTGTTTTTAGCACTTCGGGAACAGGTTTCGACACGGTGATGGGCATCTACATCGGCTCGTCGGTTACGGGGCTGACGACCGTCACGGAGGATGATGATGGCGCAGGTTATGGTCTGAGCCGCTGTACGTTTACGGCGAAAGCAGGGACAACGTATCGTATCGTGGTCGCGGGCTATAACTCTGAATGTAAAGGCACAATAAATCTCGACTGGAAAATGAGCGGAGTCTCAAATGCTGCAGTAGGCTTGAAATGCATCGGTTCTGGCAAGATTAACAGTATGTCGCCCTCTGGTTTTGGTTTCTATACGGGTATCCTTGCGGATGGTACGGGCACGTATGCGCTGCTTCTTGACGGGAGGACGGCGAATGGTGTGATGACGGGCTATCTGTACGTTTCGGGCGAAGAAGTCGTGTTTTCCGCTGAATGCGAGGCCGTGGCTGTGGCCGAAGGTCTTCACATCCAGCTTGAGAATGGACAAATCGTCTCGATTGCGCCTGATGGCACGGCGACGGTGTGGTAGACATTAGATTTCCAGGGCAACAACAAAGACCTTGAACGATCTTATTGCAATTGCCACGCCCCCTCACGAAGGCGGCATTCTGCCCTCACAGAGAAAATGGTATTTCATTATGAAGGGTTAGACTTCCCCTTACTGGGCGAATTGCATACCTTTTCGCAGGGTCACGCTTCTGATGGTTCAAGGGGCACCGGGAACGAAACGTCGGGGATGTATTCGCGTTCCATGCTGGCGGAGTCCGTGATTGCGGCGAACCTCTGGAATGTGTTCACGCGACTCAGTGATGAAGAGATGCACCATGAGGCCGTTACCTCCCGTCCGCTCCTCCAGTCATGTGTCGCGAGGCTGTCACGCCATGCGCGGTATGGGATTGTCACAATCTACGCCGCCACGAGCGAAAAGTCCCGTGAAATCTACCGCACCATCAGTGCTTTCCTGTCCATAGCCTCAGCCGCGTCGCAGTTGAACGTCGAAGAACGTCGCCAGCGCATAATCGCGCACGCATTCGACGGGCAGATACACTATTGACTTCAACTGCGAATTTTAGGTATAATCATCGCCACGGAAAAGTGTCGAGGATTAGATGAAAGCTGGAGAAGTCAAAAAAGCCGTGGTACTGGCGGCTGGTTTCGGAACGCGACTTAGGCCGCTCACGCTTGTGCGGCCCAAGCCGCTGCTGCCCGTGTGGGGCGTGCCGATGCTCGAGCGCATCCTGCGCATGCTCGAGTCGTGGGGCGTGGAGGAGATCGCCGTGAACGCCCACTGGCAGGCCCCCAAGGTGCGGCAGTACGTGGCCTCGCGGAGGGGCCGCGCGAAGGTGACTGTGGCGGAGGAACCGGAGATCCTCGGCACGGGCGGCGTGCTGAACCCGCTCCGGTACTTCCTCGGCGACGGGCCGTTCTGGCTCGTGAACGGCGACGTCGTGGCGGAGGCGCTTGACCCGCAGCCGATCGTGGACGCCTTTGAACGGAGCGGCCGTTTCGCCGCATGCTGGCTCTCCGAGACGCAGGGCCCGCGCACGGTCGAGGCCGATCCCGAGGGACGCATCTGCAACTGGAAGAGCGACGTACCGGGCGACGCCGGCACCTACACCTACTGCGGCTGCGCGCTCCTCTCGCCGCAGGTGCTCGGCTACGTGGTGCCGTCGGGTTTCTCCACGATAGTCCAGGCCTACGAGAAGGCAATGATGGAGGATGCGAGGTTCGTAGTGGGCGTGACAGAGGAGCGGGCCTACTGGGGCGACGCCGGCACGCTCGAAAACTATCTTGAAATCCACAATGCGCTTGACCCCGACCGCTTCGAGGAGAACCCGAACGTGCTGTTCGAGGGCGTGAAGCTCGTCGACACCGCCGACCTCGGCGGGTGCGTGGTGACGGGCGGACTCGTGGGCGGCGCGTTCGAGCGCACCGCGCTCGTGGGACTCGACCAGATCGACGCGCCGCGTCTTGCGGCGCTTGCGGACGCGCTCGGCTGGCCGCGTGCGGACGTGGCGTGCGGCTTCCTCGGCGCGCGCGGGAGCGACCGCAGCTTCTGGCGGTTCGTCCATGGCGACGACCGCGCGATCGCGATCGAGTACGACGACGCGAAGCGTCCCGAAAACGCGCGCTACGCGTCTCACGCGCGCCTGCTCGCGGAGGCCGGCGTGCCCGTGCCGCGCGTGCTGGCGGACGTGCCCGAGCAGAAGGCGCTTGCGCTTGAGGACATCGACGGCGACTCGCTCGAGGACCGCGCGAACCGGCGCGGCGCCGACCTCGTGAAACTCTACACGCCGGTCGTGAAGGCGCTGCGCACGCTGCACGAGAAGGGCACTGAGCTCGCGCTCGCGCAGGACGTGAAGCTCGAGCCGTCGTTCGGTCCCGAGCTCTACGCCTGGGAACGCGATCTCTTCGAGACGTACTGCGTGAAAGAACGCTTTGGCTATGACGCCCTCCCGAAGGACGTGCACGCTGAGTTGGAGGCCGTGGCTGGTGAGCTGATGCGCCAGCGTCCCGTGCTCGTACACCGAGACTTCCAGAGCTCGAACGTACTTTACCGTCCGGCCCGCTCGGTGATCGGGCCCTACCAGGCGGATTTCGCGTTCATTGACTTCCAGGGCATGCGCCTCGGCGCGGCCGCGTATGACCTCGCCTCGCTTCTGTACGATCCCTACGTGCCGCTCGACGAGAAGGCTCGCGCGTCGCTCGCGCGGGTCTATCCCGTGGAGAAGCTCGCGTTCGGCGCGGTGCAGCGTCTCGTGCAGGCGCTCGGCGCATTCGGCCGGCTCGCGTCGGTGGGGCAGCCGCAGTTCGGACGCCACGTGGCGCCCGCGCTCCAGAACCTGCTTGCGGCGGCTGACGAGGCGGACCTCGACGCGCTCGGCGCGTTCGCGGAGGACCTCATCGCCAAGGAGGAGATTCGCCTCGGCCGTTTCCACCACCACCATCACGGTGAAGAAGGCGAAGAGGAATGAGGTCGTCCGTCAAGCAGTTCCTCGCGCGGTTCCGCGGCGAGGGCGTGCGCCGTCCCGAACTCGTGGCGACGCGCGCGATGGGGCGTCGGCGCGTCTTCCATGCCTATGACCTCGGAGACGACACGTTCGTCTTCGAGAAGGGCGTGTGGACGGACCTCGACGCGCATGCCTCCGTGTTGCTCGCACGCAAGAGCGACCTGCGGCACGGCGCGCGCGGCTACGTGATGACGGTCACGACGGGCAACCACTCCGTCGCCGCGCTGCCGCTCCTCCAGGGGCAGTTTTGGGACCTTTCCCGCATCCCTGTCGCGAAGCGCGGCGACGTGATGATGCGTGCGATCCTCTGCGGCAACGTAGTGGACGGCAAACTCGAGCTTTCGCAACGCGACGTGCCGTGTCGTCTTCTGGTGGAACTGGACGGCTGGCTCACGGGCACGCTCAAGTTCGCGCTCGGCGACGTGGTGATGCTCGAGCGCACGAGCGAGGCGCTCGAGCACTATCGCCAACGGGGACAGGAGTGGCGCGTCAAGCCGCTTGCGTGGACGGAGCGGGAGATGTCCGTGGCCCTCCGCGCGAGCCGCAAGCGTATCTCCACCGACCTCACCTACTACCACAGCTCGCGCGGCGTGCATTTCCTATCCTATTCCGACTTCCACGCCTTCGCGGAGCTCGCGCGTACCGACTTTCCGCGTTTCCGCGAACAGCTCCGCGAGCTGACGAGCGTGTTCGAGGGACACGCCACTTCCTTCCTCCGCCAGCCGAAGCTGCACGGGCACCACGAGATCGAACTCTTTGGCCTCTCGCGCGGCGTGGCGCTCACGCGTATCGTGCCGGAACTCGAAAAGCTGATGGAGAAGATCGTGCTGCGGCGCACCACGCAGGAAGCGGCCGCGATGCGCATTGCGGAAATCGACGCGCTCTACAAGTCGCTCCTCACGCGTCCCGAATTGGCCGACGATGGATCCGACGCCTTCGTCGAGACGCTCTACATGCACCTGACTGGCGAAATCTACTCCGTCATGGGCGAAGGCGCCACGCCCGCGTTCGATGACCGGCGCACGGCGCTCCCCGGCGCGACGTTCGTGGACGGACGCCCTGTGTTCCATCCCGGCGTAGACTCTCGCAGCGAGGTACTGCTCTCGAATCTCCGCGCGCTCATGAGCAAGGACGAGCACGTGGAGTACGCGAATGTGTACGAGCTGCGCACGGATGCGGACGATGAAGACGGGCTGGCGATCGGACAGGGGCGCACGCGCGAGATTGTCTACAAGTCGGACTGCCGTCCCGTGGTGGCTTCGCTCGTGGAGAAGCGCCTTTCGCAGTCGGGCCGCGGCTACGGCAGCTACGTGATCGCCCGCGTACAGGCATTTACCGCGCTTGGCGTGGGTCTCGCGCAGTACCGTCTGCTCCGCCGCCGCTTCGGCAGAGGACGCAACTTCTTCGACTATTTCATCCGCACGCGCTGCGAGGGCGAGCCGCTCGCGGACATCCCGGCCGGCTACTTCCAGATGGCCGGCGAATTCGGCGGAGCGGAGGCGGGCGAAGACCCGCAGGTGGTCTGCGCACTCGCGTTCCTCATGGGCGACGCGGCCGCGCAGAACCTCGTGATGAAGAAGTACGACCCGGTGGCGAAGACCTGCCACTACGGCACGGGCAAGGAAATCTACCAGTTCGGTTACGACATCGAGGCGGGCCGTCTCATGCCGAAGTCAGTCTCGTGCTGTTCCGTGCGCGGTTCGCTCGGTTGGCCGGACGTGTCGCTCACGGAATCCAACCTCGACGCGATCTGCCGCTTCTACATCTCCTTCTACGCGAAGACGCTCGCCGCCTTCGCGGAGCGCCATACCGTCGTGCCGCTGGCCGACCTCGGCAACCGCTTCCTCGCAGGCTTCGAGTTCCGTCTGCGCGCGATGGAGTGGCAGTTCACGATCCAGCGCGACGCCTTCGAGACATTCGACCCGCACCTGCCGCCGCGCTACGGTTTCCTCCCGAAGTGGCGTTTCGTCCTCTGGTCGCTTGAACGCCACGTGCGCCGCGTGAACGTGCTCCACCGTGCCTTCCTCGACCGCATCGCCAATCCCGACGCCGTGGAAGTGGAGACCCCCGCCGAGGACATGCACGCGCTCGAAGACGCGAACGCGACCAACGTGCTGAGCGCCCTCGAGGACCTCGACATCCACTTCATCGGAGAATCCGGCGCATGAACGACGAACGAATACAGGCGCTTGATCCGGCGACGAAGATCGCCGTAGTGCTGTGTGACTGCACAGCGGCGGCGGGGGCCTTGGCGAGGGGACACCTCTCAGGGCCTACGGCGTCATATTACCTCGCCGAGGCGTTGGCGGGCGTCGCGCTCCTCGGCGCGGAGACGTCGCAGGACGAAGAGACCGTGACATTCCGCCTCGACTGTCCCGGCCCGCTCGGCGGGTTCCTCGTGGAGGCGACAGCCGCCGGCACGTTGCGCGGCTACACGAAGCAGAAAATCCTCAACGACTTCGACGGACTCGGCACGCCGAAAGATGCAAAGGTGCTGGGCGAAACGGGCACCTTCGAGATCATCCGCTCAATCCCCGGCGCGATCCTCGCCTCCGGCGCCGTCGCGGTAGGGTCGCCTCGCCGAGGCGACCGCCCGGAAACCTTCGTCGCCCAGGGCCTCGACGCCTTCTTCGCGCAGTCGCTCCAGCGGCGCGTGCGCACGGCCGTGGCGGCGGCGGCGGACGACGACGGCGTGCCCGTCTACGCACGCGGGGCGCTCGTGGAGTGTCCGCCCGACGGTGATGCTGCCGCGTTCGAGGCAGTGGCGGAGACGTTTGCATCTGGCGCGGTGCAGAAGGCGCTTGCGTCGGGAACGGCCTCCGCGCGTACGCTCTTGAAAAAGCTCGGCCTCCCGCATGCGGAGGTTCGTAGCACGACCCCGCTTTCGTTCGCGTGCCGGTGCAGCGCGGAACGGGCGGAGGCGATGCTTGCCGCAATCCCCGAGGCAGAGCGCGCCGCGCTGCCGCCACAACTTGACGTCACGTGCCACATGTGCGGCCGCACGTGGACTGTCTCAACGCGCCGCACGGAGAAGGGGGCCTGACGATGGCCGAATATGTGACGATTGGCGAGGCGCTGCCGGCGCAGGTGGACGGACTCGACGTGCTGGGCGCCGTATGCAACAACATGGTGGTGCCGCTTGCGGCGCCGCATTTCGCCGACCCCGAACTCCATCCGCTTACCCGTGCGGACGACTACGGTTTCGAGATCTACCGCTCGTCGCTCGTGTTCCTGCTAGCGAAGTGTGCCGAGGAGCTGGCCCACGGGTCCGAGTTCCGCGTCCGCCAGTCGATCTCGCAGGCCCTCTACTGCACGTGGGCGCCGCCGGCACGCGGTCCGGCCAAGGCGACGGGCGACATCGCGCGCCTCTCTGCCGCGCTTGCGGACCTCGTGCGCGCGGACGTGCCGATTACGGCCCAGCCTGTCCCCTACAAGAACGCCGTGGAGGCGCTGGGCAAGCTCGGCCGCGTGGACGAACTCAACCTCCTTCGCCACCGCAATCCGCCTGCCGTCCTGCTTTCGTGCTGCGGGGATTTCCGCGCGCTGAACCAGACACCTCTTGCACCGCGCACGGGTGCGCTCGACCTTTGGGAGCTTTTGCCGGCGGACGGCGGCTTTATCCTTAATGTGCCGCCGCCGGAAACGCCGCGCAAACTCCGCCGCGTGCCCGCGACCGCGCCGTTCTTCAAGATATTCCGGCATCAGGCCGAACACCGCCGCATGACGGGCGTCGAGACGCTCGGTGATCTCAACCAGGCGATCCTTGAAAAGCGCTTCGACGTGTTCGTGCGCACGGTGGAGGCGATGCAGACGAAGGACCTTGCCCAGATCGCCGACAAGATTGCGGCGCGCGGCGAGGTGCGTCTCGTGCTGCTCGCGGGTCCTTCCTCGGCCGGCAAGACCACCACGGCGCACCGTCTCTGCACGCAGCTGCGCGTGGTGGGGCTGCGTCCGCTTCTCCTCTCCACCGACGACTACTTCGTGGGCGACGCGCGCAACCCGCGCGACGCGGAAGGCAACCTCGACTACGAGACCGTCAAGGCCGTCGACGACGTGCGCCTCGCGGCCGACCTAGAGGAACTCTTCGCGGGGAAGCCCGTCCATCTGCGCAAGTTCGACTTCCTTAAGCACGACGGCTATGACGCGAAAGAGACGACGCGCCTGCCGTCCGACGGCGTGGTGGTGCTCGAGGGCATCCACGCGCTCAACCCGTCGCTCACGGCGACGCTTCCAGACAACGTGAAGTTCCGCGTGTACCTCAACGCGCTCACGCAACTTGTGGTGGACTCCTGCAACCGCATCTCGACCACTGACACGCGCCTCCTGCGCCGTCTCGTGCGCGACTTCCACTTCCGGGGAATGTCGCCGATCGACACATTCCGCCTCTGGCCGAAGGTGGTGGCGGGCGAGCGGAAGTGGATCTACCCCTACCAGGCGAAGGCGGACGCCGTGTTCAACAGCGCGCTCGACTACGAGCTCGCCGTGCTGAAGCCGTACGCGACGGCTCTCCGGCATCCTCCACAATGTCTCGCCGGCTCCCGCCGACTGCGTGCCGGGCGACTCCATCCTGCGCGAGACGATCGGCGGCAGCCAGCTGACCTACTGAAAAGTGCGGTGAATTGGGCCGTTACGCGCTCGCGCTATGCGTTACGGACGATCTTGACGCCGGAGATGGTGCGGCGCTTCGTGGAGAAGGCGATGCCGATGAGCGTAATCGGCTTGCCGGAGGGGCGGAAGCGGTCGGTGTAGGCCTTGTCCTGTATCTGCTCGATCGCCTTTTTCGCCGTTGAGTCGCGCTTCACCTCGATGATATAGGCGTCCGTAGCCGTCTCGACGGTGAGGTCGATGCGACCTTTGTGTGTGCGTACCTCGCCGCCCACGTTGATGCCGATGATGCGCAGCACCACGTACATGATCGCCTGCCACGACTGCTCGTTCTGCCTGTCGGTGAGGTCGTAAGGGATCGCCGCGAAGAACTGTCGGAACGCCTCGACGAATGCCTCGGGATCGCGGGCGAGCAGCGCCTTGTTCGCCGCCAAGGTTATGTTGGCGGAACCGGAATTGTCGGTTCCCACATACATGGACGAAAGGTCGGTGAGGAAGGAATTCTCCACCTCCATGTTGGGGAAACCGAGCAGGTATCTTCTGCTAGCCCCGACCTGCTCAAATCCCTTGATGGTAAGATAGCCGGTCTGGAAGAGAAGCGTGACGGGCTTGATCTTCTCCGGTTCGTATGCGGCGAGATCGGCATCCGACACCGAGAGGTCGGAGACATCCATTGGGCGCACCTTGAAGAAATCCAGGAGAAACGTTGGCATGGCGGTGAGAGACCACCAGTTGGCGAGCTTCATCTCGTCGAACGTCAAGCCGAGCGAAACCGGATTCACCACAGTCTCCGCATTCTCCTCGAATCTATAGCCGTCGTACCACTTCACTATGTCGGTGAACGCGCCGTCGGCATCTTTACCCAGTTTCTCTCCGAGGGCTGCAAGGGACAGGGGAAAGTTTTCGCGCACTTCCTTGTGCGTGTATCCAAAGAGCGTCGCGGCGGTCGCGTTGAGCGTGTAGTCCTTAAGGTTGTTGAGGTCGGAGAATATAGACACCTTCGAAAACTTGCTCACACCCGTGATGAATAGGAACCGCTGCTTGCCCTCCAGCGTCTTCAGCACGGAGTAGAACGCCTTGAGCGCGTCCTTGAACTCCGTTACCTGCGGCGTCATCAGGTGTCCGAGAAGCGGCTTGTCGTATTCGTCGATGAGGACGACAACCTGTCCTTCGTCCTTCGATTCATTCGCATCGGAGCCATGTTCCGCCGTAACCTTGCGCTGTTCCTCTAACGTCCGGTCGTAAAGATCGTTAATGAGGTTCTTGAGTGCAATCGCCGGGTTTTCGTCGTCCCTGAACGCAACGCCGTTGCGTTTTGCCTCGTCTTTGATCATGTCGCGCCAGAACCTCTTGAGCTCCGGTACTGTCTTCGTCTGGGCGCTGCCCATGTCGAGGTGGATGACGGGCCATTTCCTCGACCAGTCCCACTCCGGTTCGATGGCCAGGCCTTCGAAGAGATCGCGCCTCCCTTCGAAGAGGCACTTGAGCGTGGAGACGGCGAGCGACTTGCCGAATCGGCGCGGGCGCGCGATGAAGAACTGCGAACCACGCGACAGGTCGACGAGTTCCTTCAGAATCGCCGTCTTGTCAACGTAGGTGAATCCTCCTTTGCGGAGGTTTACGAACGTGTAGATGTCTGTGGCCGCTTTTTCCATGCCGCAGAGTATAGCATTTCATGCGCGTTTCGGCAATAGCCGTGCGGCGTTATGAGGTCGATGCGCGAATTTGCACATTTTGCGCTTGCTTTTCGCCGCGAAAAAGGGCATAATATACGCTCAATTTTCGCTCCAAGAAAGATGAGGTCAAAAATGGGTACAGGTCGTACACTCCGTAAAGAATCGCATGTCCGTCCGTGCAAGACGCCGGCCGGCAAGGCTCGCCGCGCGAACGCGCAGCGTCGCCGTCTGGTCAAATTCGGCCTTGGCGAGGAAGAAGTCAAGCTGATGGGCGACGAGGCCGTGCGCGTGCTCGTGCAGCGTCCGACGGTCGTGAAGAAGCTCGTCGCCAAGAAGGCTGCGGCCAAGTAAGCGGCACGCCATGACGGTCGTATCCTGTTCGGTCGACGAACGGTACGTGAATCCCCTCTTCGAGGTATTCGACGGAGGGGATTTCGTTTTGACCTCGTACCGCGACGTGGAGGAGACCTCCGCGACGATGCAGAT